>CAYWWM010000019.1:0-13774 GCA_964461735.1 uncultured Solibacteraceae bacterium
CAGAGCAGCTACACGAATCATTGCGGTTGGCTCACGGTTGGGTCAAATGTATCGCGCTAAATTCCTGAATGACAGTTTCTGCGGAAATGCCGCCTCGCCCCAGAACAGTCACGCATCCCAAACTTTAATTAGTAGCATAGATGTTCCTTGTTGGGCAATATTCGGCCATATTCGGCAATCGCAAACGTCCCGCCCACATTCAGTTGCCATTCCCGGAGGGCGGGGGGGGGGACAATTTCGAGCAGGCGAGCCGACTACTCCACCAACAGGGTCGCTTCGATGCGGATGGGTGTGTCCGAGCACCGTAGGAAGACTTGCCGATTTTCCGAAGCTGGCGTGTGTGGGCTTACGACCCGCGAGGAAGAAGTGTTGCGCCTGATCCCGCTCGGACAGTCTAACAAAGAGATCGGTATCAGAACCTCTGGGTGCTGGAAGCGATTCTACGAGGACCAAAGCCGGTTCCACAAAGGGAGGTTGCGTAGCACCATGAACCCAAGCCGCTCCTACTTCCAACCGCGTTCGGGACACCCTCTTGTGGGTTTGCCATCAAGAAAATTCCGCAGAAAACACTTGAAGAACTGGCGCTGCCCCAGTATGCTAGAGGATTGTTTTTCAATACCTCCCGTTCGCTTTCACCAGCGCACGGCTTGAGTGGTGCCAACTGGGGAGGGCCGGAGCCGCCCGCGACGCTTTCGGTTCGACCGGGATTTGGCAGGTTTGAGATCGTGCGCTGAGAACACCTGAAAACAGGCCGGCAAGGCGAAGGAAGACGCCTGTAGGCAGCGCTTCATTCCGGGGGGTGAATCTACGGAGATGCAGCAGTGACCACGGCAACGATTCCAGCGGTTCGGGACGAGTTCGATCCCATCAAAGCGATTTATCTTTTGAGCATTCATCTCGGCGCCTTCGCCGCGATCTGGCACACCAACTGGGCTGCCGTCGGAGTGTGCGTGCTGCTGCATTGGCTGTGCGGCGGACTCGGTATCTGCGTGGGCTACCACCGCTTGCTCACGCACCGCTCGTTCCAATGCCCGCGCGTTTTGGAATACGCGTTCGCCACGCTGGGGGCGCTGTCGCTGCAAGGAGCGCCGATCGAGTGGGTCACTCACCACCGCCAGCATCACCAGTTCCCCGACCAGCACGGCGATCCCCACAGCGCCCGCAACATGTTCTGGTGGAGCCACATCTTCTGGATCACGTGGATCCATTCCGAGCGCAGCTTGCAGAGCGACGTCGAGCAGCGCTATGTGCCGGACCTGCTGCGGGACCCCTTCTACCGCTTCCTGAATTGGGCCTACATTCCGCTGACGATCCTGCTGGGACTCGGGCTGTACCTGCTCGGCGGATGGCCGCTCGTGGTGTGGGGCATTGGCGTGCGCGTGGTGCTCACCTACCACTGCACGTTTCTGGTGAACTCCGCCGGGCACACCTTCGGGTACCGGACATATCCGACCAACGACCTCTCGACCAACTGCTGGTGGGTGGCATTGCTGTCCTACGGGGAGGGCTGGCACAACAACCACCACGCCTTTCCCACGTCGGCCCGCCACGGATTCAAGGAATGGGAGATGGATCCTTCCTACTGGTTTATCCGACTGCTGGAAAAAACGCGTCTGGCCTGGAACCTGAGCTTGCCGGCGCACCGCAGCAAAGCCGAACCTTCCCGCCAAGCGGCCTGGTAGCCGTCGCCGCGTTGCCGTGTCATCCCGAGGAGCGAAGCGACGAGGGACCTGCTCTTCTTGTCTCCCGATGAAAGATAAAGCGATTCCTACTCCCCCGGATTCCCCGTGACCGTCGGATGTCCTTCGGGCAGAGTGGCGCCCTCCTCCGGCGCAGCGTCCGGGACCGGATGCGGCGACGCGGCCGCGCTGGGACGCCCACTCTCGACCCGCCAGCGGCCCTCTGCGCGCCGCAGCTGGTAGTGGTAGTTCATGCGCGATTCCGGCGTATCGCGGCTGCGGAAGATGACGTCGGCCTCGGCGCGGTCGCCCTGCACGGTTACGCTCTCGACCTCGATCAGCAGCCGGTTGGCTTCAATTCCCGGACGGTTGGCGAGGTGCTCCGCAATCGCCTCCTGCACCTGGGCGTTGATGCTCGCTGCCCGCTGGCAGCCCGCCAGACTCAGTCCCAACGATACGACCCACGCCGCCCGCATTGCCGTGTTCATACCTGCCTCCGCTACTGCGTGTCGGCGCTGGGGCCGTAGATGCCCGGGACTTTGCCGCCCATGGGCCGCAGGTAGGTGCTCAACTGGCCGCGATGGTGCACCGAGTGCTTAGCGCAGAGCGAAAGAAAATTGACCGCCGGCATCTGAATCATGCCCATCAGATCAATCACCTTGAGCAATTGCTCGCCGGACAGGGCACGCACGCGGTCGAGCGCCTGGGGCATTCTTTCCTGGTAGCGCGCGACGGCGTCCGCCGGGGTCATGATGCCGCAGGCGTCGGAATCGTCTGGCGGGGTACCAAACTGGCCGTTGGCGATCGAGTTGAGGATCCACTCGTCTTCGAGCGTGATGTGCCGCACAAGCCCCAGGCCGGTCTTGGCCTTGGCGTCGGGCTGATAGTCGAGACGATCCTGAGGTACCGCTCCGAGCACGCCCAGCGTGGCTTGCATCTCCTGCGCAAAGTCGGCGGCGAGAAACTCCGCTATGGTTTTCGCTTCTTGGGGACCCATGCTTTTCTCCTTTTCGAAATAGGCGCTTTTCTAATTGGGCCGTCTATTATAGCCCGGAATCGCGGGTTCTTCTGGATAAATCCCCGCAGGGGATGGACAGGAAAGCCGGGGACACGGTTCGACTTTCGCTCACCGTCCTGAGCAACGTCGAATGGAACGTCCCCGGAAATGGAAACGGTAGAGATTATGGGCATCTTCACGCACATAGCCTCGAACGCGCGAGCGGGTTTTCCGTGACGCATGGGCAGGCCATGTTCTTTGGGCTACTAGTCGAGCTGAAGTTGGCAGGCTCGGAAGATCTCTACGAGGATTTGTTAACCGTTCTGTGGACTGATGGGTCGCTAATCGCGCAGCCTCTCGCTCAGATTGAACGTCCCAAACTGCGCGAGGCATACAAGAGGTGGCCGTTGTCGCAAAGTACTCCCCCGCGCCGCCAACAGATCCGGTGCTTGTCCAGGTTTCAGAGCAGCAACTGGAAGAAGCACTCGACCGCGTTATTAATGACCTTCACTAGGAAGCGTTTCCCGGCAACGCCTGTTTCCCCGCCGCCTGCTGTCTTAGTTTGAAGCGCTGGATTTTGCCCGTGGCGGTTTTCGGCAGCTCCGTGACGAAGTGGAAGGTTTTGGGACATTTATAGACCGCCAGCCGCTCCCGGGTGAAGCTGCGCAGCGCTTCTGCCATGCCGTCGCCGGCCTCGTGGCCGGATTTCAGGACGACGTAGGCGATGGGCTTTTCGAGGCCTTGCGCGTCGCGCTCGGCCACTACGGAGGCTTCGGCCACGGCGGGATGGGCCAGCAGCGTGCTCTCGACCTGGATCGGAGAAACCCAAATCCCTCCCGACTTGAACAGGTCGTCGGTGCGGCCCTGATAGGTGAGCACGCCGCCGTCGCCCATCTCGTACTGGTCGTTGGTGCGGAGCCATTCGCCGAGAAAAGTCTTCTTCGACGCCTCGTGGTTGCGGAAGTAGTAGGCCGCGATTGAATGCGAGGCCATCCACAGCTCTCCCATGCCACCAGGCCCGGCGTCGTTGCCCGACGGGTCCACCAGACGGAACTTGTGCTCGGGGAACACGGTCCCGCTGGTTCCGGGAGCGACCTGCCCTGGACGGTTTGCCAGAAAGATGTAACCGAACTCGGTCGAGCCGACGCCGTCAATGATTTCGAGACCCGTCTTGGCCTTCCAACGCTCGAAGATCGGGGCCGGCAGCGCTTCGCCCGCCGAGACGCAGAGCCGCAGGCTGGCGATGCGTTTTTCGTCGAAGCCGTCGCGCAGCATTCTGCCGTAGGCCGTGGGAACGGAATAGAGAATCGTCGGGCGGTACTGCTCGATCACGGCGAGGACGGCGTCCGGCTCGGGGCGGTCGGGAAGCAACGCGACCCCCGCTCCGGCCCACAGCGGCATGAACAGCGAGTTCACCAGGCCATAGGAGAAAAACAGGCGCGCGACGGAGAAATTGATGTCTTGGGGAGTCAGCCGCACTACGTGGCGCAGGAACGGCTCCACCGCAAAGATCGTATTGCGATGCAGGTGCACGGCGGCTTTCGATTCCCCCGTCGAGCCGGAGGTGTAGACCCAGTAGGCGGGTTGGTCTTTGTGCGTTGGGGCCGGATCGAGCTCGTCCGGTTGCGCGGCCACCGCCTGCTCGAAGCGGTGCGAGCCGCTGATTCCGTCGCCCCGCACGCTTACCACTCCCCGCAGCGATCCCGCGCTGCGGGACCGCACCAGCGGCTCGAGCGGGGCGAGGAACTCCGCTTCCCCCACCAGCAACCGCGCCCGGCTGTTCTGGAGGTAAAACTCGTAGTCGGAAGGATGCGCAAACGTATTGAGCGCCACCGGGACCGCGCCCATTTTCATCGCCCCGAGGTAGGTGGCGATGAATTCCGGCGAATCGCGCAGCAGCAGCAGGACACGCTGCTCGGGCTGGAGGCCGAGCGACCGCAGCGCGTGCCCTGCCTGGTTGGCCAGCCGGTAGAGCTGTTCGTAGGTCAAGTTTCCGGCGGGACCCCACAGCGCCATCCTCCCACTCCGGCCTTCCGCGAGATGGCGGTCGAGCAGCGCCGCAGCGAAGTTGAACTGCTCGGGGAGCTCCTCGGGGCTGCGGATGGCTCGCAAATCCCGGTCGCCCCATGAGAATCTAAAGCGGCTTGCCGGACCCATGCGGTTCCTACTTCTCCTCCTGCGGATGCGTTACTGTCGCAGCGCCGCCAGCACGCGCCGCCCCTGCTCGATCCGCCCGGCGTCGAGGTCCGGATTCTCAAACCGGATGCCGCTCGTGATGCGCGCCGCGCCTTCGTATGCGAGCGCGTTGTCCTGCAAGATGGACTCGATCCGAACGTGAATCTTGGCCATTCCCGGAAAGCCTTCCATCTCGGGCGCCAGCTCCGTAGCAATTCCCTGGATGTAATAGGCCAGCCCCTCTTCGATGACGAGCAGAGCAACCTTGCCGTTGCGGCGGATATTGCCCGTCGTCGTGCTGTTGCTCCAGGGGGCCAGACGGATAGATTTGCGGTCCGGAGCGATCACTTCGAGATAGCTCAGGATCGCCCCGTACGGCAATCCCTCCTCGTCAATGGTAGTCAGCAGGACGACTTTGTTCAGATGCCGGTCCAGCTGTCTGCCGTTCATCAGCGCGAACAGCTCGTCGGGCAGCTCCGGTTTCAATCGCACGGACATTCGTTTCTCCTCCCCCCGGCGGCGGCGCGGGTAACGCCCCCTCCGGCAGCCGAATGAGCCCGCCAGCGGCCGCTGTCGAACCCCAAAAAGAATCTTTAACTCCGCGCCGTTCTTGGATATAATATCTTGATGCGATGATATTGTGGGTTTGGTTTCTTTACTTTTTCTCCGGGGAGTGCTATAGAAGCTGGTTGGCCTGGGGAGCGCCATCCCGCCCATAGAGGAGGAGAATATGGCAAAAAAGAGTTATGCAAGAGACGTCGCCAAGTTATTCGCGGGGGTGATCCTGGCGATTGTGGCGGTGATCGGCCTGGGTTACGGCTCCGTGCTGCGGGACATGGAGCAGGCCCTGGAAGAGTACAAGCAAGGGGATGCTGAGGCTGCTTTGCAGCATTATGAGTCCGCGGAGGCGCGCCTCCGCAACTACGGCGCGCTGCGGGTGATCCCGCTGAAGGACCGCCAAAACTTGATCCTGAACCAGGCCCGGCTGCTCTACGCCATGAAGCGCTTCGACGAGGCCGCCGAGCGCCTGGAGCGGGAGAACGAGCTGCCGGGGCTGAACTCCGACGGCCGCTTCATGCTGCTGCGCGGCGAGATCGCGTTTCGCAAAGCGGTCACCAACTACCAGGACTCGCCCCGCAAGGATCCGCAGCTCCTCGAGGAGGCGTTGCTGGCCGCCGAGGACAGCTTGCGCGATTCGCTGCGCCTGAGCCCGAACGACTGGGACGCCAAGTATAATTTCGAATTCATCAGCTATGTCCGGAACCTGATGTCGCAGAACGACGACGGGAAAATCAAGATCCTGATGGAAAATGTGAGGGTCAAGGAAACGCAGCCCAAGCCCCTCCCGCCCGACCAGCAGAGTTAGCGCGGAACCCCATCGTGAAATTCGCAGATCGCATTCCGGGTTTCTCCCGGAATGCGAGGGCCTTCTTCGCAACCGCAGGCTGAACCCGTCGGCGGTTCGCAGCCGGAAACTGAACCGTCATGGAATTTACTCGCCAGGAATATTTTTGGCTGATCTGGGTGATTCCCTTCCTAGTCCTGCTCTGGGGCCTGGGAGTCTGGCATCAGTGGCGCATGCGGGGCCGCTTTGGCAACCTGGCCAACCTGGAGCAAATCTCCCGGATTTCCTGGTCCGGCCGGGGACTGGTGCGCGGGCTGCTGTTTTCCGGGAGCCTGCTGTTGATGGTTCTGGCGCTGGCCTATCCGCGGACCATCGTGCGGGAGCTGCGGCCCGTTCCGACGCCCACGGACCTGGTGTTCATGCTCGACATCTCGCCCTCCATGTTCGCCCGCGACAATGACCCGACCCGCCTCGGGCGCGCCCAGCAGATCATCCAGAAGTTCATCCTGCTCAAGCAGCCGCAGGACCGCTACGCCCTTCTCACGTTCAACTACACCAGCGTCGTGCTTTCCTATCTCACGTCCGATCCGCAGACTATCCTCGTCTACTTCGACTACCTCAACCAGACCGAGGAGCCGGAGGCCGGCAGCAACATGGGCTCGGCCATGACCAGCGCCATGCGCCTGATTGACACCGACACGCAGATGAACCCCGAACTCTCCGAGAAGCGCCGCCGCGTCTTTGTTCTGATCTCCGACGGCGACGACAATATCGGCGAGTGGGCCGCGCCCCTGCGCGAGGTGCAGCGCCGGGAGATCAAGGTCTATACCTTCGGCCTGGGCAGCGCCAGCGGCGCCTACGTGCCGCTCCAATTGTCGCGGGGACAGGTCGTCAAGTACCTGACCCGCGAAGGCGGAGCGCGCATCGTCAGCCAGGCCCAGGCCCAGACCATGCGCGAGATCGCCGACCGCACCGGGGCCATTTTCTATCGCGGCGAGGACGAGCGGCAAGTGGACCGCGCCCTCGACGACATCCTGGTGCAGGGAAGGCCCGTGGCGGGCTACCAGGCCAACCCCGTCCGGCAGGATTTGTATGAGTATTTTCTCATGGCCGCCTTCGCCTGCCTGATCCTGGGAATCTTTTTGTAGCGGCAGGGTATCAGAGCCGCGACTGTGAAGGAGCGGACACGCAGCAAGGGATCGAGAAAGAGAGGAAGAACGCACGTGCAAGCATTCGAGACAAAAGAACAAGCGTGGGAAGTCATCCATCAGATTGAGGAACAGGTCCACCGGGTGGTCATCGGGCAGGACGAGCTGGTCCGAAAAATCTTGATCGGCCTCTTTGGCCGCATTCCCTATTCGTTCCGCCACGGGGAGGGCGAAAAGGCAGGTTCGGGTCACATCTTGCTCGAAGGCGTACCCGGGCTCGCCAAGACGCTGCTCGTCTCCGCCATCGCCAACACCTTGCACGCCAAGTTCCAGCGCATCCAGTTCACCCCGGACATGCTCCCGGGTGACATTGTCGGCACGCGCATCTTTGACAGCCGGCTCGCCGAGTTCCGCATCGAGAAGGGGCCCATCTTCGCCAACATCGTGCTGGCCGACGAAATCAACCGCGCCCCGCAGAAGACGCAGAGCGCGCTGCTCGAGGCCATGCAGGAACGCCAGGTGACCATCGGCGAAACCACCTTCGCATTGGATGATCCCTTCTGGGTTCTGGCCACGCAGAACCCCGTCGAGCAGGAAGGCGTCTTTTCGCTCCCGGAAGCCCAGCTCGACCGCTTCGCCATGATGGTGCGTGTCAACTATCCCACGCCCGAGAATGAGTTCCAAATGCTGCTGGCGCGGCTCGAGGAGATCCGGGTGAGCACCGTGGCCGATCCCACCGCTGTCATCCTGATCCGCCAGATGGTCGCCGGCGTCCACGTGGACGACAAGGTGCGCCGGTACATCGTGGCGCTCGGTCAGGCCACGCGTAACTCGCGCGCTGAGTCGCTCCCGATCGTCCGGGAGATGGTGATGCACGGGGCCTCGCCGCGCTCCTATCAGCACCTGTTGGCGATGTCGCGAACCACGGCGTTTTTCCGCGGGCGGGATTACGTGCTGCCCTCCGACGTCAAGTTCATTGCCACCGACGTGCTCCACCACCGGCTGGTTCGCACCATCCGCGCCGAGGTCGAGAACGTCAGCACCGACGAGATCGTCGCCGAGGTCTTGCGGCACACCCCGATTCCGTAAGGAGCGAGCCCAGGGGTGCCCGGAGAGGAAAGAGTGAAAGGATGTTAGCGCCCGAGCTCACCGAAGAGCTGCAATACATCGAGATCGCCGCGTCGCGCCGCATTCGCAGCCTGCGCTTCGGCCAGAGCCGCAGCCCCATCCGCGGCACCGGCTACGAGTTCGAGACCCACCGCAAGTACGTGGTCGGCGAAGACCTGCGGCAGGTGGACTGGAACGTCTCGGCACGCATGCAGGAGCTCTACCTCAAGCGGCATTTCGAAGAGAAGGAAATCACGGTTTTCCTGGTGGCGGACGTTTCGCGCTCCATGCACTTTTCCACCGCCGCCCATTCCAAGCGCATGCGGGTCTTGCAGCTCGCGGCCACGCTGGGCTTCTCGGCCGCCAGCGACAATTGCAACTTCGGATTCCTCGCGTTCACCGACCGCGTGGAGGCCTACGAACTCCCCCGCAAGGGCCGCGGACACGTCTGGCGGACCATTGACCAGCTCTACAATCTCCGCCCCCAGCACCGCGGAACCAACTGGGAGCTGGCCTTCCGGTTTCTGCGGAGCCATCTGCGCCGCATGTCCATCATCTTCCTGCTCTCGGATTTCATTACCGATCCCGAACACCCGGCCCTCTCGGAGCTGCCCGACTTGAAGGTTCTCGCCCAGAAGCACGACGTGGTGCCCATTATTTTTGGCGACAACATCGAGCACCGTCTCCCGACGGGCCGGGGCTTGCTGCGCTTCCGGTCGGCGGAAAGCGGGCAGGAGATGATCTTGAGCCTTTCCTCGGCCCAACGCCGGCGCTTTGACCACTTCGTGGCGAGCCGCAAGGACGAGCTCCAGAGTTTTTTCTACTCCCTCGGCATGGAATGCCTGTTTCTCCAGGTGGAGGAATCTTTTATGGACCCGATCATGACGCTGTTCGAAAGGCGGAGAAAAGTATGAGTGTCTGGCTTGCGAATTGGGGTACACTACCGTTTTTGCCGCTGTCCGGCCCTGGCCGGACGGCTGGTTCCAGGAAGGAGGGCCTCCGCGTGGATTCGAGACCCCGTGTGCTCCGTGTTCTCGCAACTTCCGTTTTGCTGCTGGCGCTCGCCCCGGCCGGCGCGCTCGCCCAGGCCACAGGGACGCCGTCTCCTCGCACCCCCACCGGGCGGCCCGCGGCAGTCCCTCCCCCGCCGGAGGGCATGAGCTTTACGACGCACCTCGACCACACCGCCGTCTGGGTCGGCGACCAGTTCCATTACACTATCATTGTGGACCACAAGCCCGACTTTGAGTTCGTCCTGGACACGCTAACCAAAGAAACCGTCAACATGGACCCGCTCCAGGTCATGGGTCTCACCACGGAAACCCTCAACCAGAAGAACGGCGACCGGCGTCTCTACGTGGACATCGTGCTCACCAGTTTCGCCACCGCCAAGCCGGTCGAGCAGATTCCCCAGATCACGCTGTTTTATTTCAAGCGCGAAGCGGGCGTCCTGCGTGCCGACCAAGCCGCCGCGGAAAGCCTCACCGTGCCCGGCCCCGTGCTGGCGCTGCGCAGCACGCTGCCTCCCAACGCCAATGACATTCGCGACCCCACCACGGTTTCCTCCTGGCCCTGGACGCGCCAGTTGATCGCCTGGGCCGGAATGCTTTCGCTCGGCCTCCTGGTCACGGGCCTGGGCTGGGAAACCGTCGCCCTCGTTCGCCGCCGCAAGAGCCTGCGCGGACCCGATCGCCGCAAGGCCATGAACGCTGTCCGCGAACGCTGGCTGGGCGCTGTCCCCGGGGACTTCTCGAACTCCGAGGCCGCCATCCGCTTCTACGACCAATCTTATTCGGACCTCAAGGAGTACGTGGGCCACTATCTCGAGACCACCACCGCGGGCCTGACCGCCGACGAGATGGACCAGGAAATGCAGCGCTTGAACGCCGACCGTGACATGCGCGACCGCGTGATCCGCATTCTCGGGACCCTGGAGACGAATCGTTATTCGAAGAACGGCGCCGCTCCCAGCCCGGACGACGCCCGGAGCACCGCCCAGGAGATCCGCGAGATTTTCGCCTCCACGGCGAGGAGATAACAGAACGCGATGACGTTTCAGAACCTCCATTGGCTCTGGCTGGCGGTGCCGCTCCTGCTGCTCATGGTGGGGTTGCGTTTCTGGCGGAGGCACTACTGGGGCCACTCGCTCGTCGAGCACGCGGCCGAGCGTCTCGGCGCCTTGAACCCGTTCCTGCGGCTCCCCACGCTGCTGGAAGCGCTTGCCGTCGGCTTCCTGCTGGTAGCTCTGCTCGGTCCTGTCTATCCGTTCGTCTTGAACCGGATCGAGCGCGGCGGCTTGCAGATCATGATCGTGCTCGACCTCTCGCAGAGCATGGAGGAAGGCCTGCAGCGCCGGGGCACGCCTCCGCCGCCTCGCCCCGCGCAAACTGTCCGGGGCGCTCCTCCTGTTTCCCCCAGCAAGATGATCGCCGTCAAGGCCAGCGCCGCGGAATTCATCCGTAAGCGCCCGGGCGACGCCATTGGACTCGTGGTCTTTTCCAACAACGCCTACCTGGTTTCCCCGTCTACCTTCGACCATGACGGGCTCCAGGACTACCTTCGCATGGTGAACGTGCAGACGCTGGTGAACGAAGGCTTCACCGCGATCGGCGAGGGACTCGGAATGGCCAACACGTTCTATCGGTTCACCCGCGAGCAGGGCCGGCGGGCCAAAGGCGAGGTCATCATCCTCTTCAGCGACGGCGACAACAATTACGGGCGCGACCCCATCAAGGAAGTCGAGCAGGCTCGCCAGGAGGGCCGGCGCATCTATTTCATCGGCGTCGCCCTCGAACCCGGCGCGTCGCAGCAGATTGCCGACGCCGTCTACACCACCGGCGGCCGCTATTTCGACGTCTCGAATCCCCGGCACCTGGAAGACGCCATGGAGGAGATCAACCACCTCGAGAAGGGCCGCTTCGTCACCATCCAGTTGATCCGCCACCAGCCGGCGTATTTTGTTTTCGTCATGTTGTCGCTGGGCTGCCTCGCCCTCCGCATGGCCTTGAACGGCATCCCGCACTTCGTCGAGCTCAGTTAATGAGGGAGTGGGGAATAGGGAATGGGGAGTAGCTGTCCCCCGATACAACCTTCGCCTTACTGCGACTGTCATCCAGAGGAGCCCTTCGGCTGCGCTCAGGGTAAACTCCGCGACGAGGGACCTGCTCTCCTGTTCCCTCTTCCCTGATTGTCCTTCACCACTCACCCTTATACTCCCATTCTTATTCCCTTCTTCTCTGTGCCTCTGTGACTCCGTGGCCAATCTCCTTGTGTTATCATTTCCTCGGGAGGAGGGGTTGCGCCGTATGAATCGTTTCCGCAACGGGGTCCTGATCGCCGGCTTGCTTCTGGCATCGCTGGCGCTGGGGCAGGAGTCTTCCGCGCAAAACCAGGGCGCGCGCGCGAACGAGCCGGTTGATCCGGAGACCACCACGCGCGTGACGCTCGGCGGCGCTTCTGGAACGCCGGGCACGACGGTGGTCGTTCCGATTTATTTCACGCCGGCCAGGAACGTCGCGGTGGGGCGGCTGCGCCTGGAAGTGACGTACGTCAGCGTCAATCTGAAATTCTCGAAGCTCGACAAGGGCATCGCCGCGGAGCTGGGCGGCGTGGACGTGGCCGTCGAAGTGCGGGAAGGGAAGAGCGACCGGGGCCTCGACACCCAGACGCTAGCCATCACGGCCTCGTTTCTCACTCCCGAGCCGCCGCGGACCGGCATTCCCTCCGGGCTTTTGGCTTACGTGACGCTCAACATCGGCCGGGACGGACGCCCGGCGAGCATAGGACTTCGCCCGACCGCCGAAGCCACTTTGGTCGGCGGCAACAGTCCGGTTCCGAATCTGCGAGCGTTCGCCACTCAGGTGGACGTGCTGGCGCCCGGCACGCAGCCGCTCCTCAGTTGCTTTTTCTTCACGCACTAATGCCGCGCCTCATCCGAATGCGCTGCCTGCACGGCCTCTCTTCCGTCCTTCCACGCCCTTCGGCCCTGAGCGGAGTGAAGGGGCTGCTTTTGCGAGCCTGCCTCAGGGCAGGCTCCGCGAGGAGCCTGCTGGTCCTGCTGCTGGCGATCCCGCCCGCTGCGCTTGGGCAGCGCGGCCCGGAGCCTGCCCCGGAACTCACACTGGCGGAATTCCTCGCCCTGCTTCCGGCCGCGGCGGGAGAGCAGCGTGCGGAGGGAGTGCGGCGTCGCGCGGAGAGGACTTTCATGACTCTCCTGGCGGCGCAAGGTGGGGAAGCCGCCGCGCGGCAGAGCCTCGACCGGCTGGCGGGCTGGACCAAAGCCGCGGAGTCCCGACTCGCCGCGCAGAGCGCCCCGTTGCTCGAAGTGGAGATGCTCCGCTTTGCGGAGGGCAAAGCCGAGGCCCTGCTCGAGCGATATGAGGCCGAACGGCGGCGCGCGCTCGCCGAGGCCAACCGACTGCTCGGCCGCAACCTAAACTCGCCATTTCTCGCCCTCACGACGGAGGCCAAGTCTGCAGCCGCGTCCGAGGGAGCCGGCCGGCCGGAAACTGGTCCGCGCCCCGGAAATACCCTAGCGCAGCTCCCTGAATTCGCCCCTCGGATCGAGCGATTCGAGCAGGAGTTGCTGCCGCAGGCCCACGATCTGCTCGCCAAGATGTACCAGAACTACCTGTTCGGCGGTGTCACGCTGAGCGCACTGCTGTGGCAGGAGGAGCAAGTTCGCGAGACAGAGCGGCAATATCGTTTGTTATTGGTCGAAGCAGAACGGGCACGCAGGACGGCTGAATAGCGCGAAGGTTCGCCGGCAACTGTAAGTCTACCGCCTAGTTACGCCCCAGCGGCCGGCTTCGGCGCGCCGGCGGATTGCCATCCCGCGGAAAAGGGTACTCCTTCGTGTCCCAGCGGAGGTATGATAGATACCATGAACAGAAAAACCAGAAATACAATGCTTGCTGTGGTTAGTTCCCTGCTGCTGGCGGTAACGCTTCCCGCCCACGAGACGGGATTTCCGGAGCAGACACTGAAGCGCGTTTTTCCGGAGGCCACCGGTTTCACGCTGCGCAAGAAAACTCTGACGGCGGCGCAGATCGCGAAGATCGAGCAAGCCTCGCAGAGCAAGGTGCAGCGGAACGATAATCCGCTCTCCTACTACGTAGCGCTCGGGAAGCCCACCGATGGCTCCGGCGTCCTGGGAACGGTCGTGATGGTGGACACGCGCGGCCCGAAGGGCGTGCTCGACCTCGCCGTCGGAATCCGGCGCGACGGCACAGTGGCGCGGGTGGTGGTCGTCGAAAATAAGGATGACCCCGGCGTGGCCGCCGATGCCTTTCTCAGGCAGATCCAGGGGAAGAAAGCTCAGTCG
>CAYWWM010000020.1:0-13751 GCA_964461735.1 uncultured Solibacteraceae bacterium
TGGCCGTCGGGGATCAGGTCGAGGACTTTTTGGCCGGTTCCCGGAAGCTGCGTCTGCCCCGCCCGGTAAGGAAACGCGAGCAGCGCGCCGGTGTTGGCCACATAGAAGCGGTCGCGGATGAGCGCCATGCCGAACGGGCGGTCGAGGCCCGTGACGAATTGCTCCTTGACCTCCGCGCGCCCGTCCTTGTCGGCGTCGCGCAGCAGCCACACTTTGCCCTGGCCGCGCAGCGCCGCGCGGTCGGCGCCGTTGCCGACTTCGGTAACCAGCACGTCGCCGTTCGGCAAGGTGTAGAGCCAGCGCGGCAGCACGAAGCCCTCGGCAAACAGGGTCACGCGGAAGCCGGCCGGGGCGGTGGGCATGCGTCCCGCGGGCCAGCCGACGATCTTGCGCTCCTTGGGCGGGCCTCCCGGCACAAAGGCCGGCAGCACCACCTGGTCCGCCGGGCCGATCACGCGAGTTCCGCCCGTCTGGGCCTGGCCGGAGCCGGTTAAAAGCAGTCCGGCAAGGAATAAGGCGAATAGGCAAATTCGAAGCGTCATGTGCTTTCTCCTGGCAAGCAGAATATTCCAAATCCTAACCCG
This sequence comes from uncultured Solibacteraceae bacterium, assembly GCA_964461735.1. Taxonomy (GTDB): domain Bacteria; phylum Acidobacteriota; class Terriglobia; order 2-12-FULL-54-10; family 2-12-FULL-54-10; genus CAYWWM01. Next base: position 585 of record CAYWWM010000020.1, read on the forward strand.
GCAGAGCCGGAAACAATAATGACAGATTCCAAATTCCGGATTCCGAAAAGTTTTGCCGTTTTGGGAAATGCCTCCGAAGCATCTATTTCGAGCCCAATTTTTCCATAGCGAGTTCTTGCGCGACCGCCAGCGCTTCGTCGGCAGGAACCTTCAACCGCTGAGGGACAGACCTCAGGGGCTAAAGCCCACGGGACAGTTCCGTTTCTTCGGCATCCCGGCTTGCCGGGATGCCCTTAACGTCAAACTGAGGCACTACTCCACTACGGCTTGTCCCCCTCCGCAATTTTACCACCATTACCGGGCGATCATGTAGGTGAACTTGGCGATCAGGGCGCGGTCAATCAGGTCGCCGGTGAGGGAGTGGCGGCGCTCGTTGTAGACCAGAAAGAAGTCCGACAGCGGCCGGTGAATGAGGTTGAAGCGCACGTTCGAGCTCCACTGCCGCGAGTCGTTGTTGTACTGGAGCAGCGCGTTCAGGAACATGTTCGTGGAGAAGGAATAGTCCACGCGCGTGGCCAGCAGGTTGGTCTTGAAGCGGCCTTCCGGCAGGCTGATGTTGTTGTGCTGATACTCAACCGCTGTGTTCAGTCTGTAGCTCCACCGGTACCGACCCACCAGCTCGTAGCGGTGCCGGTAGCCGCTGTAAAAGTTTCCGAGCGCGTAGCGGGCCTGCCCGCTGACTCTGCGGCTTTCGTCGCTGCGCGCGATCACGAACCATTCGTTCGAGCGATACGACCCCGGCGGAATGACGATGTTGCGGTTGCGGTTGATGCGGAAGTTTTCGCGGAACCGCTCCAGCTCCGTGTTGAGCCCCACTTCAAACCAGGAGCTGTTTTGAAACCGCGTGGCGAAGTGGTAGTCAATCCGTTGCGTCTCGAGCGTCCCTTCGCGGTCGAACACGAGGTCGTGACCCGAGTGGATGTTGATTTCCCGGACCCAGTCCCGCACGCTCTCCGGCCGCACCAGCCGTCCGATGAACCCGGACACCTTTCGGATTCCCAGGCGCGGCGTGAACCCCATCTCGTCCACGAAGTCTTCCTGCACGCTGGTGTATGCCGACCGCAAATTCCACGCGGTGGTCTCGTAGTTCACCGCGACCCGCCCGCCCAGGTCCTTCTTGTCCCCGCCTCCTCCGGGAACGAGCGACTTGGCGAGGTAGGAGTTGACGCTCAAGGCCTGCCCGAAGCGAAAGTTGGCGTCCACACCCGCCACGCGGTTGAAATAGGGGGAGTCCACCGCCTCCTTGTTGACCAGCATCACGCCGATGTCGGAGCTTGAGAAGAGGTTCCGCCGCAGCCGCGCCACGGTGAAGTTCTCCGCCGGCGTCTCGCCGAACTCCCGCTGCTGAATGTTCAGGAACCCCATCTCCCACTGCCCGGCGCGCCCCGAGAGCCGCGTGCCGCCCAGGATCGGAATCGGGGCGCCGTCTTCGGAGAGTCCGATGCGGCGGCTGAAGAACAGGATCAAATCGTCCTGTTGGTTGAACTCCCGGCGGCCGCTTCCCCCGAACGCGAAGATGCCGGAGTTCTCGAGAAAGAACTCGCGCTTCTCCGGGAAAAACAGGCTGAAGCGCGTCAGGTTGATCTGCTGCTCATCGGCTTCCACCTGCGAGAAGTCCGTGTTGTAGGTGAAATCCCAGCTCAGGCCGGAGGTCAGGCCGTACTTGGCGTCCACGCCCAGGTCCCCGACCAGATTCCGCCGTCCCCCCGCGAACTGACCGAACGTCGAGACCGCGTAGGGCTTGATGCGCAGATTCGCCCCCGGCTGGATGCCTTCCAGGTTTTCGAGCGTGCCGGCCAGCGACACGCGGTTCAGGTCGTAGATGCGCGGCAGCGGCGACCAGAAGCTGTCTTCGTTCCTGCGCCGCAGCCGGCGCTGGAAATTGATTCCCCAGGTTTGCACGTCCAGTTCGCGGAATTTGAGCGTCTTGAAGGGAATGGCGATCTCGGCGACCCAGCCGTCGGCGACGGCCTGGGCTTTCACCGTCCAGATGCCGTCCCAGTTGTCATCGGTTTGCCGGCCCTCGTTGGTGGTCTGGGCGTCCCACTTGGCCCCGGCGGCGTTGACGGCGAACATGTAGCCGTTGCGCTGGTCGTGAAAGGTGTCCAGAATGATCTCGACCGTGTCGCCACGGTCGCGCTCGAAGTCCTTCTTGAGATCGTTGACGATCACGCGCTGCGGCTCGGAGTCGCGCGCCAGAATGCCGATGTAGAGATTGTCATGGTCGTAGAGCACGCGGACTTCGGTCGCTTCCGAGGCGGGCTGGTCCACCTGCGGCTCGTTCTGGATGAAATTGCCGGCCACTTCCGTCTGGCGCCACGAGGCCTCCTCCAGCCGCCCGTCCACCGTGATCCGCTCGCCCGTCTTCATGGGCTTCAGACGGCGCTCCTGGCGGGCAGACTCGTAATCAATCTCCGCGTAGAGAGCCGTTGCAAACAGCGGCGCAAAAAGAGCCGCCGAAAGCGTCGCCAAAAGCGTCGCCAAAAGCGCAGCCACGATCCAAATGAAATGGGATGATTTCGAACGCACCGACAAAACGAGTCCTCGCTTCCTCCGCCTCCAAAATCCTAGGACAGATTCCGGCTTGCGGTCAACCCGCAATTCTCGGACCTGCCAGCCAGGAGCCAGGAGTCAGAAGTCAGAAGCCAGAATAAAATCAACACCCTCCGCCCCTTCAGCTTCGACGAGCGGCGAGGCGATTGGGTTACATCCTTTGGCTGGAAATTGGAAAGTGGGAATCTGAAAATCTTTGATCTCGCGGCCTGCTCGGTGTTTTTGTGCCTCTGCGGCTAACTACTCCACCGCGATGGTCACCGTGTTGCTCGTCACGCCGTCGGCGGCCACGCTCAGTGGCACGGCGGGGCCGGGCGCAACGTTCGAGGGGATTTCGGCCAGAATCTGCCACACGCCCGCCAAGCCCGGAACCATGCTACTCAACTGTACCTGCGCCGGCTGCCCGCCAATCGTGCAACTGGCTCTGGACTTTGGCTTCCTCCCGGTGATTCCTCCCCGCCACAACCGCCTCCAGCCCTGGCAGTACGACAAGGCTCTATACCGCAAGCGCAACGAGATCGAGCGGCTCTTCCGCAGACTCAAAGGCTTCCGCCGCATCTTCTCCCGCTTCGACAAACTCGACGTCGTCTTTCTCGCTTTCCTCAACTTCGCCCTGATCGTCGAAGCGCTCCGTTAGTGTTAACACGCCCTAGCACGCGGAAGGTCGCGAATGCGCTTCATTTCATTTTCATGCTTCCAGCAACTCCGCTTCGATCAATCGAAAACCAAGCGGGCGGACATCTTCGCTCATACCGAGTTCTAGGGGCGAAAGCGGGTTACCCACCGAGAATTTCGCCACGGCTTTAGGATTGTTTGGATCACAGGAATTCACCGGCGCCACGATATCGTCGGTGACCGGCTCCCGATAAACATGCGAAAAGGGCGTTCCACCGTTGACAGACAGAGTAATGCTTTGGCCTTCCGGCCCCACAAAGGGTTCAATCCTGAATCGGGGCCTCTGGCCGGGGAAACAACCCGGGAGGCGAACGATTACTTCGCTTTGATAACCCAAAGACCAGACCCCTCGTTCTTCGATGCTGCTCCATCCAATCCCCAAGAAGCCGACCATCTCGTTCGCTTTAAGGACCTTCTTCTCGGAGGGCCACAGAATCGGTTCGCGCTCAGGGAACGGCTCAAGACCAAGTGACTTCCCCTGCGGCGTGCAAAGGGTTAACTGTTCCAGCTGACCACATTGAGCCGTCTGTCCCGAACGTTGTTGCAACGAAAGCAAGATACCGCTGTCAATGATGTACAAAGCGCCAGGCTCAAGTCGGCCTTCAGCCAAATCCAACAGGGCTGTACGGCAACTCTGCGGGGCAGTTTTTCCGTAACGCGCTGCGACAACGCTGTGGAGAGGAATTCCAGACTCGCCGGTCATCCGTCCAATTTCCGTATAAACATTCCGGAAGCCCCCGCATTGGGCGGGGGGGACGAGCACTACCAATTGATGACGATCTATTACAGGACGCCAGCGAGACTCCGTCAGGGCTTGGGGTTCCGAAGCACGGTTTGCATACCGCAAGTCATTTCGCATGGGGCCCATCTCAGCCAATTGCAACAGCGCGGCCCCGAGCACGAGGGTACGGCCAATCCACGCAGGGCTGCTACGCCAGGCTCTTACGATTACGAGCACTATGACCGCATAGGAAACCGCCCAGAAGAAACGTCCGGTGCTGCGAAACTGGCTCAGGATGCGCAGTAGAGAATCGGGACGGTCGTAAGAAAAGAGTAAACGATGACTCAAATAAACACGGTTTGCCAATGCGAAAAGCGTAAGGGCGATTAGGCCGAGAACCAAAGGCATGAACCGCTTGCTGAGAAGGAGGTGAGCGTCCGCGACCAAAAGCGGCAGAGTGGCGCAGAAAAGTAGAATGAAGCCTTCGCCCCAGTAGACGAATCCCTCGTAGTATTGTCCTCCCGTGCCGTCTGGAGGTCTGAAAAAATACTTCTGGTTTAGCAGGGCGACCGCGATAAAAAATAGCAGGCTGAGAACAGCAGTAACCTTTGGGAGAGTTACAATAGTTGGCGCTGTTTCTCCTCAATCAAAATACGACCATTCGCCGCCAGCAGCAGAACGAGACCCACCAGCCAATATCGAAATCCCTGATATTCGTAGCCGAGAATGAAGGGACCGAGCAAGTTCATCGAATACTGCCCAAACCCAGAAATGGGAACACTTGAGACGGATTCGCCAAAATGGCCTGCGAGGAAAGCAGTAACGACAACTATCAGGATGGTTGATCCAATACTCTTTCACCCTCAAGCCCTTCCCGCTTTGCAGGTGATAGAAGTAGTTGCTCTGTGCGACGTGAGGATTTACTACGATCACTCCGAATCCGTTTGTGCCGCCATCCACCATGGCCCGGTAAAATGAGTTATTGTCACAATTTTCCAGTACGATCGGGAACACCGTTCCGGCGAGCGGCATGAAGAAGCGCCGGGCGAACTCCGGGTCGGCGGCGAGCAGTTCTCCGAGCATCTGGCGAAGCTGCTCGTGGGAGAGCGCCGCAGGGAGCGCCGTCGAAGGGTCGCGGCTGGGATTCGGGAAGAACATTTTGTCCACTCCCTTACGGTCGTGGCTCTGACCTATGCGGCGGGTCGGACGAAGCCATTCTATCACCGTGCGAACCAGCGACACGAACGGATTTCTTGGTGCATTTTTCGTATTCATGGCCACTCTTCCTTCTGCCACCGTGAGGCGACCTCAAGATCGTTTGACCTTCTGAAAAGCAAAGCGTGCGTGCCTTTAACTAACCACTCACCACTCGCGAGAACTGTTTCAAAAATGCGTTTTATGGCGCAGCGGACAAGAACGGACGGTCCCTCAGGGGCTGAAGCCCCTGTTTTTACGGCTCTTTACGGCACGGTTGAAACCGTGCCCTTACGGTTCGAGGCTCAAAAAGCATTTTTGAAACCAGTTCGACTCACTGTTTCTGGAACGCCAGTAGTCTCCCCCCCCCGCGCTTTTGTCAAGAGGGAAGCAACTATCGGTAATGCTAGGCGGTAATGCTAGGATAGACTCAGACATCGCCGCGCTTGGCCGCGCTCGAACGAACGGCGGGGCGATCGGGTGGCGTGCCTCGTTCGGAATTGGTTCCGAAATCCGGGGGCGGCGGGACGGGCTTTGGTGAGAAGACGCGTATGAGTCGTCGTAGAGCCTGGAGCTTGGCGTTGGCGGGAGTGCTGCTCGCGGCAGCGGCTCTGGGGATCGTGCGGTGGCGCCTCTCCGGCCCCAGCAAGTTGGCGTTGCTGCGCATCCTTCCCCCCGCAGCCGACCTCTATGCGCTCGCCGACTTGGAGTCGCTGCAACGCAACCCCGCCGTGCGCCGGTTGCTTTCCGATCCTACCGAGATTCCGGCTGAGCTTTCCGTCGAGGAAGACTACCGGCGCTTCGTGGAAGGCTCCGGGTTTCGCTACCAAGACGGCCTGCGGCAGCTCGCGGTCGCCAAGGTCGGGTCCAACTGGGTCGGCACCGCGCGGATTGCCGTAGACCGCGCTCGTATCCTTCAATATTTGGAAGACGAGAGTTCCGAGAAAACCGAGGTGCAGGGACAGACGGTTTTTGTCTTCGGCCAGGTCCGCCCGTTGCGGCTGGCCCTGCCGGAGAGGGATTTGGCCATCTTTACCATCGGGGAAGATAACACGTTGATTACAAAATCTTTACAGCAGCACTCGGAAGGCAGCGGCGATTCCGCCGCCTCGGAACTCGCCCAGGCCGGAGACCTGACCCGCATCTCGCAAGGGGCCGCGCTGTGGATCGTGGTCCGCACAGAACGCCTGTTGAATCAATCGGTTACAGAGCAAGAAGCCGGGCCATTCCGCATCGGTGGCCCACTGCTGCGAGGCAGCCAGACGCTCTACCTGACAGTCCAGAGCCGTCTGACGCAGCTCGAATTTCAGGTCGAGAACCGCTGCGTGGACGAAGCCTCCGCCGAGCGATTCGCCCGCATGGCGCAGAGCCTGCTGGTGCTGCTTCGCGCGGTTCCTCTGGAGGAGCCGGACGCCGTGCAGGGAAAGCTCGCCGCGCTGCTCCGGGACATCGCGGTGCAGCGGGTGGCGGAGTCGGTCCTCCTACAGTGGCAATGGGACGCCGAGACGTTGCGCGTTCTCGAATAGAGCACAACGCAATTAGCCACAGAGACACAGAGGCACAGAGAAAGTTCGTTCAAAAGACAAGGGCGTACGCGAGAATCAATGCGTGAGAATGAATGAACGGCAATTCGTCTCTCTCCTGAAACGACGGAGCAGCCCGCGCCCCGGACAGACTGCGCTCCCCGGCTTGCGACAAGGGATCGGAGACGACTGCGCCGTGCTCGCGCATAGCCGCCGGAAAGACCTGCTCGTCACCACCGACTTGTTCCTCGAAGGGATTCACTTCCGCCGCGCCTGGCAGGAACCGGCTTCGCTTGGCCACAAGGCGCTGGCGCGCGGATTGAGCGACATCGCCGCCATGGGCGGGACGCCGCGCTTCGCGTTTCTCTCGCTCGGAGTGCCGCGCCGGACGAGCGAGCAGTGGCTCCGCAGTTTTCTGGAGGGCTTTTTGCGCCTCGCCGCGGCCTGCCAAGTAGTCCTGGCCGGAGGCGATACCGGCCTGTCTCCCGATGGCCTTCTGGCTGATGTCGTAGTAGTCGGCGAAGTGCCCCGCGGTCAGGCGATTCTGCGCAGCGGCGCGCGTCCGGGAGATGAGATCTGGGTCAGTGGCGCGCTCGGCACGGCGGCGCTCGGCTTGGCGCATCTCAAGTGCGGAAAGAAGCTGCGGCCCTCACACCCCGCGTTCCAGGCCTTCTGTTATCCTGAGCCGCGGCTGCGCATCGGCGGCTATCTTCGCCAGCGCAAACTCGCTTCCGCCATGATGGACTTGAGCGACGGCCTCTCGCTTGATCTCGCGCGGCTCTCGGAAGCCAGCGGCGTCGGGGCTGAGATTGACGCCGCCGCGCTCCCTCGCCTTGCGGGCACTCCTCTGCACGAAGCACTGCATGGCGGCGAAGACTTTGAGTTGCTGTTTACCGTTCCTTCGAAACGATCTGCACGACTGCCGCGCAGCATCGGCGGCGTCCCGCTCACCCGCATCGGGCGGATTACATCCGGACGCAAGCTGACGCTGATTCAAGACGGCCGCAAACAGCCGCTTCCGATTCTGGGCTTTCAGCATTTTTAAGTAGTCAGGAGTCAGAAGTCAGAAGTCAGAAGGAGGAGCGGTCCCTCGTCGTTCTACTCCTCGGGATGACAGGCTGGGGGTTTTATTCTGACTCCTGGCTCCTGACTTCTGGCTTCTGATTTTTGACTCCTGACTCCTGTCTTCTGGCTCCTATCTTACTCCAGCGCCTTCTCCATCAGGTACGCGTCCGACCGATCTGCGTAGTACCGCCGCAGCAGTTTTTGGCGGAGGTATCCGCGCTTCTCGTAAAACCGCTGCGCCGTCTCGTTCTGAATCGCAACCTCCAGGATGATGCGGGCGGCGCCGCTCTGGCGCAAGCGATCTTCGGCCTTTTCCATCAGGTGGTGGCCGATGCTCTGGCGGCGGAAGTCCGGGTGCACGTCGAGCGTCACGATGTGGCCGATGAGGGGTTTCTTCTGATAGGCGAGGAGGAAGGCGACCACGCGCTCGTCCACCTCGGCCACGCAGGCGAAGGCGCCGCGCTGGGCCAGGGCGAGCGCTATCTCCTCGGGAGCATACGCAATCCCTTCCGGGAAGCACAGCCGGTCCAGGGCGCAGATCGAAGCAAAATCGTCAGGGCAATAGTCTCGAACTTGGAAGACAGTCTCCTTTACCCAATGACGCTGCGAATGGACGAGCGAAACACGATCCCCGCGTAGGCGATTCCGCCCACGACGTATCGCGTTTCCCCGGCCGAGGCGGACGGGTCTTCCGCCGTCGTGCTCGGGGCGCTCGCCGGGATCAGCTCCAGGTGCCGGTGAAGCTGATAGTCTTCCTCCCAGGCCGCGAGCATCGCTTCGGTCGCCTGGCGGTCGAGGCCGAACGCGGCCAGGGGCATAGGCCGGCCGAACTCGCCCGCCACCGTCAAATATTTTTCAACCGCCGCTGGGAGGTTCATGGAACCACAGTTGCTAGTTGTTAGTTGCGTTCGTTGCTAGTTGTTAGTTGATCGTGATCAAATTTTCCGCCCGCACGGCAAGAATTGTAAAATTACATAGCTACTAAAGGTGTCCCGGTTGGCGCTCGATGTCAAGCGGAAAGCCCGGTGGATCCGATCAGGCAGCCATGCGGCTTTCTTCCCACTAGGCACCATCCTCGAATCACTGACCGCTGCTCTTCCAGGACTGCTGGTCCCAGCGGGCGTCCCAGTACAGCCCAGTACAGAAGGGTATCCGAAATTTCATGACTTTCGGACTATTGTTGTTTCTGCGGCGAGAAGCTACAATCAAAGCGTCATCGAGAATTCCCGGAGGGCATTGGTGCATTGGATTCCCCCCGGAATCGCCGTATTGGCTAAAGAAGGAATCTCACTATGAAGGAATGCCGACGCCGCACGACTCGCTTTCCGCTGGAGTTCCCGGCGCTGCTCCGCTGGCACGCCGGACGCCTGATGCATACCGTGCGGACCAACACGAAGAACATCAGCCGCTCCGGATTGTATATCCGGATGAGGCAAGGCCAGCAGCCTTCCTCCGAAGTGGAGTTCGAGGTGGAGCTGCCGCCCGCGTCCACGGGGGAGCCGGGGGGGCTGTTGCGGGGAAAGGGTCATCTGATCCGGCGGGAAGAGCTCGGCAATCAGGTCGCCGGGGTCGTCGCCGTCATTGACCGCTACGAGTTCATTGAGACCAGTGTCCCGGAGGCGTGAAATCTCCACAGGCCAGCGAAACCGGCCGGGGACGTCGAAGGATACTCTGCCAAGAGAACAATTTCCGGCCTGGCTTTGGTGTCCCGCTAGCCGGTCTCCCAATTGCCCGGCCGGACTTGGCGTTCATTCCGCTCCCGCCGTCTCTGGATGCGCTTGCGCGCGCGGGTGAGCCTTGTCGTATACCTCCATCAACTGCCGAACTGAGATGCGCGTGTACTTCTGCGTGCTCGACAGGCTGCTGTGGCCGAGCAACTCCTGAATGCCTCGCAGGTCCGCCCCTTCGCTCAACAGATGCGTCGCAAAGGCGTGCCGCAGGGAATGCGGGTGCAGCGTGGGGTCGCCGCGGATGAGGCGGGCGTAGCGCTGCACGATGCGATGCGCCGCGCGCACGGTGAGCCGCTGCCCGCGGGCGTTGACCAGCAGCGCCGCGGCGTTCGGCGTTCCGTTGGGAAAGCGCCGCGCGCGCTCCTCCAAGTACCATTCGAGAGCGGCAAATGCCTTGGAACCGAAGGGGATCGTCCGCTCCTTCTTGCCTTTGCCGCGAACCAGCAGCAACCGTCCGGAGCGGTTCACCTGCTCGAAGTTCAGGCCCACCAGTTCGCTCACCCGAACGCCGGAGCCGTAGAGCAGCTCGAAGATCAGCCGGTCGCGGGCCGGCAGAAACGGGTCCGGATTCTTCCCGGCCAAATCGTTTCCTCCGACGGCATCAATCAGTTGGTTGGTCTCCTCGGTCGTCATGACGGAGGGGAGCGTCTGGGGCAGACGGGGACTCGAGACCAGCTTGGCTGGGTTCTCCTTCACCAGGCCCTCCCGGCAGGCGTGGCGGTAAAACGAGCGTAGCGCGGCGAGCTTGCGGGCAATCGTCGCGGGCTTGGCGCGCGCCGCGTAGAGTCTCCCCAGATATTCCCGAATGATGCGGTGATCCACAGCCAAGGGAAGCTCATCGAGAGCCGTCGCGGGACCGGTGGTTTTCCGCGCCGCCGCAAACTGAAAGAACGCCTCCAGGTCGCTGCGGTAATTGCGCAGCGTGTGCTCCGAGAAATTGCGTTCGACACGCAGATGTTCCAGGAATTGCTCGACGGCGCAAGGCAGACGGGATTCCATGATTGCCCTTCCCCGTCTAGCCTAACGCACTTTGCGGCGCCGGCTGGTCGGACGCGAACCCGCAGTCACAAACGAGGTACGGGCGGATGGGAATGGTGGGGGGTGGGTGTTGCTGAGCCCCGACGATGCCACCCTAAGCGAGCGGACACGCTCTTGCGCTGAGCGGGTGTTGCCCCGCATAGTCTTGCGCCTCGCGGAAGCTACTGTGTCCGTCTGTTGCGCCTCCCAAATTCCAGTATAATGCCCCTATGATTACCCGCGTGTCGCTCAAGAACTTCAAGCTCCACACCTCGACGGAGATCGAGGCCGCGCCGATTTCCGTCTTCATCGGCCCCAATAACAGCGGCAAATCCAGTGTCTTCCAGGCTCTGCTCAGTTTGCGGCAGGCAGCAGTGGCCGCAAGGGAGACGTTGTTTCTCCCGGTCCGGCGACAGAGTACTAGTTTGGAACAGCCGTATTTGTTTGCGGCGGATGCGGTCATTGATATCGGAGAATTCAGTGAGGCATTGCGCGTCGGGCAGGACAAAATGGAACTTGGCTTGATGGGCTTCCTCGAGCCAGCAAAACCATCGAGTTACGCATCCCCTGTTGAGGTCGAGTTTCGTGTTGTTATCAGAGACAATCATTTGGTCTCCCACAAGGGACGTGTGGTGTATTCCGAATATGATGCTCAGTGGGCATGGAGCGAACGAGAACACCCGGAATTGGAAATAAGAGGTGGTGACATACCTGGTGACTTAATTATCCACCTGAATGTGGTCAATCACTTCGGACTCATTGAACCATTGACCAGGGGGGACAGAGTACCAGATTTGGAAAGAAGAATGGCTGATGGCCCTGTCTCGCTTTTGAGGTCGGTTCATTGCATATATCCACTACGCGGCTCTGAGGAGGCGGGCTACCCGCTTCCACCCGCTTCTCCAAAGAACCTTGAGCGGTTGGCGCTACCGGACAGAGCAACCGCTCTAGCCAGTATCCTCTTGTATGAGGATGAACTGGCCCAGCAACTTTCGAAGTGGCTCGAAGACTTGGTTGGCGTAGGGATCAAGGTGAAGGTTCTGGAAGGGCCTCGGCTGACGATCCGAACCAAAGCGATGGGCGGGAAAGATGCGGACACACTCTTTCTAAACGAGGGTAGCGGCGCAAATCAACTGCCGTTCATTTTGATCCCAATTGGACTAGCACCGCAGAACGAGACAATCCTACTGAGCGAGCCGGAGGCTCATCTGCATCCCTACGGGCAATCCCACCTCATGAAGTTGTTGCTGAAAGTGCAGAAGGACAAGAAGCTGCAATACTTCATTGAGACCCACAGTGAGCACGTCCTGCATGCCCTGCTCCATGCAGTAGCCAAAGGCACTCTGCAAAAGAGCGACCTTGCCATTTTTTACTTTAAGAACGTGAACGGGGAAGCCCAAGTGCGGCGGCTAGAGGTTAACGAACAAGGGCAAGTTGCAGGCGGACTTCCAGATTTCTTCGATCAAAGTCTGAAGGAGCTTACGGAGTATCTTGAAGCCTTAGAGAAGAGTTGATACGTGAAGCACAAGTTCCTGCTGGATGAGAACATCTCTACTTCGCGGTAAAGGGGGTTGACGTTCAAGGCAACCCCGACAACACCGCCACCGATTTGGTAAACCTGATCGGGAACAATTGCCATTCCATCGTAATAGACTCAGAGCTTGCGGGTAGATATGTAAAACATCTTCAGAAATTGGAAGGGGTTCCAAGCCCTGCCTTGGCGCCGAGCCTTTTCCTTGCCAATTTCCTTCTGAACGATGCGAAGGTACTTCTGGAGCCGTACGCTCCCGCCCAAATACCGGAAGGCGCAAAGTATCCCAAAGAAGACGCGCACATTGTTAGGCTTGGCTTATTTTTCAGGGCGCTTGTCGTCACTGAGGACAACCCCCTCAGAGAAGCCATCAACACCCAGCCTATCCTTGGGTTGAAAGCATTGACATCGGAAGATGCACTGGCCCTGGCCCATGAGCAGTAATTGGCCCTACTCCCCCGTGAACTTCGCCTTGCGTTTCTCCAGGAAGGCGGTCATGCCTTCATACTTGTCCTTGGACTCGTAGAGGATGCCTTGGGCGAGCATCTCCATCTGGACGCCACTGTCGAGCGGCACCCGGGAGGCGGCGTTCAAGGCGATCTTGGCGAGGCGCACGGCGATGGGCGACCGCGAAAGAATTTTCTGGGCGATTTCCCGGGCCGTGTCCATGAGTTGGTTGCTCGGCACGACGCGGCTGACGAGGCCAATGCGCAGCGCCTCCTGCGCGTCATAGACATCGCCGGTTAGCACCCACTCCTTGGCGCGTGAAAGCCCGATCAGGCGCGGCAGGCGCTGCGTGCCGCCCGCTGCCGGGATGATCCCGAGGCCCGTCTCGGGCAGCCCGAACTTGGCGTTCTCGCTCGCCACGCGGATGTCACACGCCAGCGCCAACTCGCAGCCGCCCCCCAGCGCGTAGCCGTTGACGGCGGCAATCACGGGCCAGGCGAAACTCTCGATCCGCCCGAACAGCGCCGGGTTGATCCCTTCGAGGGCCTGCTTCTTGGTCCGGGCGCGCAAGTCGGCGATGTCGGCGCCCGAAACGAACGCTTTGTCGCCCGAGCCGGTAACGATCAGCAAGCCGGGCTGCGTGACGTCGAGCGAGTCGAGCGCCGCGTGCATCTCCTTCACGGTCGGCGTGTCGAGCGCGTTGCGCACCTC
>CAYWWM010000021.1:0-13731 GCA_964461735.1 uncultured Solibacteraceae bacterium
TGGCAAGGCCATGAAATTCTTCACTCCCCTCTTCTCAGTTCCCTGTCCCCTTATCCCTGTCCCCTATTCCCCATCGCTTCATGGACCGGCCCGGAGACGATCTGGTGAATCCTCTCCGGCAGGGCTTCGATCTCGGCGTCCGTGAGACCCCGAGTTTCGATCGTATCGTGCAAGTAGACGACGATCGTCGCAGGACGCAGCATCCAGGCTCGTCGGTGGTGAAACTCGTAAGACCCCACCATGCTCATCGGCACGATGGGATATCCGAGGTCGCGCGCCATGCGAAAGATTCCTTTGCGGAACCGCCCCACCCGGCCGTCGCGCGTGCGTCTTCCCTCGGGGAACACCGTCAGGCTGGTCCCGCCGTCGAGCGCTTGCTTGGTCTGTTCGAACAGGCGCTCGAGGGTTCCATTGCTCCTCTGACTGGGCACCGGAACGTTTCCGAACCGTCGCATGATCCAGCCGTAGACCGGAATCCGAAAGTGCGATTCGAGTTCCCAGCCTCGCACGAACTGCGGCACGGATGAATACACCACGAACGGGTCGAACAGGTTCACGTGGTTGGAGATGAAAATGCTCGTGCGCTTCGGATCAAAACCCGGCGCGCGCCGCACTTCCAGCCCCGCTCCGGCCAGCCGCAGCACGTTCCGCGCGAAGAAGCGTTGCGGCCAGTCATGTTTGCGCGGATCGAGAACCAGCGCCAGCAGCAGGAGAAAAATCCCGCCCGGAAAAAAATGCACCGCGCTGACCGCCCACAACACCGCCGAGCGGACTCCGAGGTAGAGTTGCTTCATATGACGATATTCAACGCCCCGGGCAGCACGTCGAGCACTTTGCAATCGAGGCGCAGGACCTCGCCGTCCACCATCACGTCCACCGGAGCTTCGAGGTCGAATTCGATCCGCCGCGCCGCGCGCCGCGAAGCCATCGGATGCGAGACGTGCGAGCCGTCGTAAAGCCGGTGCAGGTTCGCGATGAGTCCCAGCCGCCCAATCGGCCCCCAGCGCACCAACTCCACCAATCCGTCGGAGGCGTCGGCCTGCGGCGCGATCATCATTTTCCCGCCGGTAAACTTGCTATTGCTGCAAGTCAGGAACAAGCACCGCCGCCGGTCCCACTCGCGGTCCCCGTCCACGCGCATTGGAAACGCCCGCCGCCGCAGCCGCGCCAGGCAGAGCAGCACGCCCAGCAGGTACCCGAACTCGCCCAGCGGTTTGAACCGACGGTTGGTGAGCGCAGCCACGTCGGCCGTGAACCCCATGCTCAGCAGGTTGATGTAATAGATCACGCCGCCCGCGTGCGTCAGGCGCAGCACGTCGCAAGGCCGCGACCGCCCTTCCACCAGCGCCCGCGCCGCTTCTTCCGCGCCGCGCTCCGTGAAGTCCCGCAGAAACGAGTTTCCCGTGCCGAGCGGCAGGAATGCGAGCGTGGGGCGTTCTCCCGCTTCCGCCCTGGGGAACAGGCCGTTGATCACTTCGTAAGCAGTCCCATCTCCTCCTACCGCGAGAAACCGCCGCTGTCCGTCCGCGTACGCGGCCCGCGCCAGTTCCGACGCGTGCCCCGCATAGCACGCCTCGGCAACCTCCAGATACAGTCCGGCGGCCCGCAATTGCCCGAGCGCTGGCCCGACCAATTTGCCGCAGCGCCCTCCTCCGGCAGCCGGATTCACTACGGCCAGCAGCGGTTCGCTCACAAGTTCACCACCGCGGAGCCGCCCCCCGGACTATCGCCCCGCTCGCGAATCTGCTCGGCGAGCTCCGCCCGTTTGATTTTCAGCGAGGCCGTGCGGGGGAAGTCCGCGTTCCACAGCACGTATCCGCTCAAGCGCTTGAAATCCGGAAGGCGGCGGTTGCGCGCCATTAAATCCTCGTGCATTGCTTTGCCCGGCTCGCCCGCCGTTTCCGAGTGCACGATGCCGATCAGCCGCTCGTCTCGCGACCCCTCGCCGCTGCGCCGCGGCCAGAGGTAGTGCGCCGCAAAGACGCAGAATTCCTTTGCCGGCAGCCCCTCGAAGGCCGTCTCGATGTCCTCCGGATAAATATTCTTGCCGCCCTCCGTCACGATCATGTTCTTCTTCCGTCCGAACAACTGCAAGTGACCGCTCGCATCGAGGCGCCCGAGGTCGCCCGTCAGCAGCCATCCGTCCACGATAGTCTCGGCGGTCAGGTCGGGGTCGTCCAGGTAATGCGACATCACCGTGTCGCCGCGCACGGCGACCTCGCCCACGCCGTCCGCGTCGGGGCGCACGATCTTCATCTCGACGCCGGGCAGCGGCTTGCCCACCGTGTCGGGCCGGAATGGATAGAAATCATTTAGTGTCAGGGCCGTTCCTGCTTCCGTCAGCCCGTATCCGTTGGCCACCGGGATTCCCAGGTCGTAGAAAAACTGCAACGTGGCAGGTTCCGTGAACGCGCCGCCGACGAACAGCGCCCGCAGCTCGCCTCCGAAGGCCCGGTGAACTCCGGGCAGCAGCAGTCGGCTTAGTTTCAAATGGGGGTGACCGCGCGTAAAGAAACGATTCAGCGCGATGAGCTTATTCAGCAGGAAACGCCGCAACGGCGGCAGCGCGGCGAACCGCTCGCGCAGGCCGGTTTCGAGGTTCTTGAGCACCATCGGGACCAGGCTCATATAAGTGATCTTATACCGCGTGAACGCCTCGCGCACGTATTCGGGCCGCAGCGTTCGCAGGTGAACCACCGCCGCGCCGCATACGAACGGCCCGATGAATCCCACCATGAAATCAATCGCGTGGTTCGTCGGCAGAATGCTCAGGTAGCGCACCCCCGGCCAGAACGGGAACAGCGCAATCAGCGCCTCGCATTGCGCCAGATAGTTCCCGTGCGTCAACACGCAGCCTTTCGGCCGGCCTCCCGTCCCGGAAGAATAGACGATCGTGGCCCAGTCGTTCCGCTGGCGCGGAACGAACTGCGGCTCTCCGCTGCCCTTGGCCTCCTCCCAGCGGCGCGCGCCGTGCGGATCCCCCTGGAGATCAACGCTGGCCGGAGCCTCCGTCACGAGCACGGCCTCCGTCATGAGGTCTTTGCAGTGCGGTCCCGCGGCGATTGCCCTCCAGAGGTAGTGTTCCGCGATCAGCCATCGCGCCCGGCAATGCTTCAACAATTGGGAGTGCTCGGCAGCGGTCAGTTTGTAATCGAGCGGCACCAGCACTCCCCCGCAGTAAAAAATCGCATAGGCCGAGATCAGCCACTTCGACTGATTCGTCATGAGGATCGCAGCGCGGTCACCCGGCGCAAAGCCCATGTCTTGGAGCGCCCTGGCCAGCGGCAGTGCCGCGTCCCGAAACTCGCGGTAGGTCAGGCGCGCTTTCTCCCGCTCGCGGTCAGCTTCGATCAGGCACACCTCGCCCGCCCAGCGTGCGAGCGCCTCGCGCAACGCCTCCCCCAGGCAGGAATATCTACTCAGGTCCGGCATGGTTTAGCCACAGAGGCACAGAGAAGAAGCAAGGAGTCAGAAGTCAGGAGTCAGAAGTCAGAAGTCCGAATGAACAAAGAGATTACAAAAAATGTCACTCTGAGGAGCGCAGTGACGAAGGACATGCATTTCTACTGGCTACTGGCTTCTGACTCCTGACTTCTTTCTTAAAGTCGAGCCTGAATGCGCTCGGCCAGGGTGCGGAAGTCGCTGACCCCTTGCAGTTCGTAATCCGGCAGCTCGACGCCGAAGTGCTGTTCGAGCCTGGTCAGCAGATCCAGCGCTTGCAGGCTGTTGATCCCGAGCGTTTTGAAAAAATCATCGTCCGGCGAAAGCTCCGCCCGCAGCACCTGGAAGTGCCCGGCAGCCAAATTCAGGATTTCTTCGAGCGTTTGGTCTGCATTTCTCATGGAGTTCTTTGTTCCACTCTTATCTCTGCGGCCTCTGCGTCTCTGTGGCTTCTGATTTTCACGGCAAATACGGCAGCGCCTCGGCGCTCTCGACGAATTTGCGCAGGCCGGCCTCGACCGCCGGCCTCGCGAACAGCTCGCAGAAGAGATCCACTTCCCGGCGCAGCTCCTCGTGCGGAATCGGCTTGAGAAAGCGCTTCGCTGCCGCAGCCGTCGCGCGGTCGAACTTCTTCAACTGCGCCGCCGTCGCGCGCGCCACCCGCAGCGCCTCGCCCTCGGCTGCCACCTGGCTCACGAGGCCCACGGCCTGCGCTTTGGTTGCGCTGATGCTCCGCCCCGTGAGCAGCAAGTCCCGCACCACGGCGTTCCCGACGTCGCGCTTCAAGCGCGGAATGCCGCCGAATCCGGGGATCAGCCCCAGGCGCAATTCCGGGAAGCAAAACCGCGTGGTCTTGTCGGCGATGATCAGGTCGCACGCCAGCGCCAGCTCGAACCCGCCGCCGAAGGTCACGCCGTGAACGGCGGCGATGGCTGGGATGGGCGAAGCGTCGAGCGTGTTGAGCACGCGGTGGATGCGCTCCAAAAAGTCCCGCACGCCCGCGCTGCGGGCCGGCTCGGGCACTTCCTGAGACCGCTGATACAGTTCCCGAAGATCGGCGCCCGCGCAGAATCCTCCGGCGATCGTGCTATAGACAATCGCCGCCCGCGCCGTCTCATCACCGGCGTCTTCCCTGTGCGAGTCTTCCAGCGCCGCTGCGAACTGTTCCATCTCACCGAGCGTTTCCGTGCCGATCTCGTTCAACGGCTCGCGGTGCAGCGCAAGCTCCAGGCAGCCGTCCGCCAGCCTCCACGAAAGCGTTTTCCCCTGAAAGTTTCTCATGCCTCTGCCCGCTGACCACTCACCACTTCTTCCCTGCCGGCCTTCTCACTCCTGGCTCCTGACTCCTGTCTCCCTCTTGCGATACAACTCCTCAATCGCATCCTTATGCCGGCCCTCGATGGCGTCGCGCTTCAACTTCCCGTTCACGGTCAACAGACCATTTTCCACCGTGAACGCTTCGGCGCAAAGATGAAAAGCGTGCACGCGCTTGTAATGCGGCAAGCTTTGATTGACGGTTTCGATAGCGGCCTGGGCAGCCGCCTGGGTGAGGTCTCCCGTGATCAGCGCGGCGAGCGAGCTTCTCCCGTTGCCGATCAGTACGACCTGTTTCGCGCCCGGCATCGCCCGCAGCAGTTGCTCCTCGATCGGTTCCGGCGCAACGTTGTGTCCGGAGGTCGGAATAATCAGGTTTTTGATCCGCCCGGTGATGCTCCAGTTGCCCGAGCTGTTCACCTCGCCTTGGTCGCCGGTGCGAAACCAGCCGTTCTGCAAGACCTCGGCAGTTTTCTCCGGCTTGCCCCAATAGCCCTGGAAGACGTGTGGTCCCCGGACCAGAATCTCGTTGTTCTCCGCAACCCGCATCTCGATCCCTGGAATCGCAGGGCCCACGCGCCCCGGCTCGATGTGCTCCGGATGGTCCATCGTGCAAATCGCAGTCGTTTCCGTCAGACCGTATACTTGCAGCACCGGCAGCCCGAGCATGTTGAAGAAGAGCTGCGTCTCTTTGGCCAGCGGCGCCGAGCCGCAGATCAGGGCCTTCAGGTTCGGCCCCAGCCGCTTGCGGATGGCAGGAAACACGAGCGCCCGCCCGAGCGACAGCCGCAATCCGTCTCCGAAGGCATATTCCCCCGTCTGCTCTCGATACCACGATGCCTTGCCGTTTTCGTAGAGGCACTGCGCGATCCCCCCGCGTTTGCGCAACTGCTCGTCTATCCCCGACCTCACCCGTTCGAGCAGCGCGGGAACGTTCAGAAAATACTCCGGCTCCGCGAGTTTCATCTCATCCATGAGCTTCGCCAGGTCGGTCGAAAGTGTCAGCACCGCGTTGCGCGACAAGCAGCTCAACAGCAGAATCCACGATCCGGCGAAACAGAACGGCAGGTAATGGAACACGCGCTCCGATGTTGTTCTTGGTCCCATCAGTTGATCGAGCCGATCCGTCGTGCAGGCCAGCATGTGGTTCAAGTTTCCTGCCGTAAGCACCACTCCTTTGGCCTCGCCGGAGGTTCCGGAAGTGTAGATGATCGTCACGGGGTCGCTGTCGGCCAGCGGACGGGGGGACTCGGCTGCCTGCGGCGCCGCGCCGGCGGGCTCCGCTTCTCCGCCCAGAATCTCATCGAGCAGGACCTGCCGCGGCGCTGCGGGCCACAGCTTCGCGATGGAATCCCGCAAGGCCGTGTCTCCGCAAACAGCGAGCGACGGAGAACAATCCTTCATCATCGCCACGAGTTCCGCCGGTGCCTGCCGCGCGTAAAGCGGCGCGACCAGGACGCCCTCGGCCATCAGCGCCAGGTCCATCGCTGCCCACCGGATTCCATTGTGCGCCAACAGTACGCAGCGGTCGCCCTTTCGAAGGCCCGTGTGATTCAGAAACATCCGCGCGGTGTGGACCGCCGCCAGGAGCTGCCCGCCGGTGGCGGAGACCACGCGGCCCTCGCGCGCCTCTTGCAACACCGGCCGCGTTGAGTCCCGCTCCAGTCGCTCAAGGATGGTCTCCAGAAAATTCATTGCATTGGAACCACGAAGATTCAAAAGAGCTAGCCTGGATTATTCATCAAGATTTCGAACGGGGAACATGGGCGGCGCTGTTTTTCTCTTAGCCCAGGCGTTTACGCCTGGGTTGAAAATCCAATACAAGGTGTAGCCCTCTTTAGGGGGCTTACTCGTCCCAGGGCTTGGAAGCCCCCTAAAGGGGGCTGAGAGAGAACCATTGGATTCCTGAGTCCCAGGCGTGAACGCCTGGGCTAGAGAAAAGGGAAAGCCGCCTCCGTAGCCGAGTTTCATGAAAAATCCAGATTAACAACTAACCGCCGTGCTCTACTGCCAGCGCGCGCAACGCCGTGCTAAGCGGCGGCAAGTAATCCTCCCAGCCGCGCAGTCCATCCCGCGCTGGGAATTCTGGATAGCGGCACGCGACGTGCTCTTCTAAATAGACACCCATGCGCGCCATCGCCTTCAGGTTCCGCACCACCGTCCGTCCGATGTCGTGACGAACCTCCTCCGCCTGTTGAGCCAGCGCTTGCATCACCTCGATCAGTTTGGGCTCGAGGTCCGGGTCGTCCACTTCGAGCGCCAGATGGGAGTGGCCCCGCTCGCGCATCAAGTTGCGGATGCGCTCGTCCATGGTCACCCCCGCCGACGCCACCAGGCCCGGCATGGACGTCACAATCGCATGATACCGCGACGAGACCAGGAACTGCCCGCGCCGCAGGATGCTCACCAACTGGAACATGTCGTATTGCTCGGAGGAGAAAACGGGGACCCCGCCGAGATGCGCCGCCATTCGGCGACAGGCGTCTGTGTCGAGCCGCTCCATCCCGACTACGATGGGGAACATGCTCTGCTGCTTGCGGAGTGCAGCCGCGGCGTTGGCGAACGCCGTGAGGTAGCGCGCATAGGCTCTCTCGACTGGCGGCCCCGCGTTGTGAAAGTAGATCGAGCGATAATGGCTTCTGCGGTAGGCGCCGGTCGAAACCCGCGCCAGGAATTTCGCGAGCGAAGGCTTGACCGGCCAGAAGAACGGGTTGATGGGGCAGAAAACCCACACGGGCTGTTGGCCGTCCCACCCGGCCTCGCGCAGAACTTTTGTCCCGTAATCCGCCCCCAACGGCTCGAAGGTCCAGGCCGTGTCGGTGCCGAGCTCGGTCGGGACATTGAGCTGCCGCAGCACGGCGCGCGACTCCTCGTTCCGGGTAATCACCAGCGAATCGCTGCAATAGCGCCCGACCATGCGCGCGAGGAGCGCGTCCATCTCGCCGGCCTCGGCCCCGTATCCCACCGAGAGCTTGTTCTGCGCCGAAGCGATGCCGAGCGAGCCGACCATCATGGTCGTCAGCGCGTTGGCCCATTTGCTCTTGAACATCGAGCCTTCACAGGCCACCACGCCGTGGTGCCGCGGCACCTCGCGGTAGAGAAACGGCGGGAACAGCGCCGGCAGGTGCACCTGGGCGGCGTCGCCGAAGTACCCGCGCGACAACTCCGGGTTGTGCGTCATCACGGTGAGCTGGACGTTCTGCTCGCCGAGCACGATCCGCACCTGGCGGAGCATCTCCTCGACGCGCAGGTCAGACCCCGTATTCCGGGCGCCCATGTAGCCGGCAAAAAGAAGCTTGAGCTTCGTCCCGGGCCGCCACGGTTCGCCGAAGCCGAGCATCCACTCGAGCTTCGTCAGCTCGATCAACCCGCCCATCCAAACTTGCAGCGCTTGGTCCATCATCGGAATAGTTGTGAGTTGTCAGTTGTGTCAGTTGTTAGTTATCAGACCACCGCTGGCGACTAATCGGGCCGTGGATTTTCTTACCCTGAAGGGGCAACCTTCCATTAGCCGGGGCAACGGATCGATTCCGACCCCGGAGGGGGCTCACAAATTGATCACCCTCCATGCCATCCTCCGGAATCCGGAATCTGGAATCCAGGATTCAGCCTCTCGTCCTTCCGTCTCTTCCCCACTCACTCCGCACTACTCAACACTCACCTTCTTCCCAGCCGGCCACGGTTCATACGGGTACTCGAAGCGATGTTCCGTGCTGAACTTCAGCAGCGGGTAGCTGTATGCGGAGAACGGCGCGGGCGCAAGCCCGGTTTCCGTCACCGCGCGCGTGTTGTCAAACACCGTGTTCCAGACCAGGTAGGGCAAGAACACTTCGAGCAGGGTCGCGCCGTGGCCTACGGTTCCTCGGCGCCGCGCGAGCCGGCGGACGATCCCGGCAAACGCGCCGGCGAGCCCCGGGACGTAAAGCGGCCGTCGCGTTCCCTGGGCCTGCGCCAATTGGTCGGTCAGTTCCCGGAAGGTCTGCGATTTCATACCCGAGGACAAATGATAAATCTCGTGATCCGGCTTCTCTTTCTGGTGCAGTTTCAGGATCGCCTCTGCCACGAAGTCCACCGGCACGATGTCAATGCGGTCCTCGGAGCGGAAGGGCAGCACCGGCAGTCCCGCCAGGAACACGAATGCCCGCACCATGTCGAACTGCGTCGTCGCCGCGCGGCGGCTGTGGCCGAGCACGATGCTCGGCCGGAAGATCGAGCGCGGTATGTCCGGCAACAGCTCCCGGATCATGTGCTCGCAAAACTTTTTGGTCCGCGCGTACGGATCGTAATCGCGGCGGTTCCAATCCACCGCCTCGTCCTCGCGCACCACTTCATTGCTCCGGTGCCCGGCCACTGCCACGGTGCTCACGTGGCTGAACCGCCGCAGGCCGTGGTCCGCGCGCGCCCGCGTGGCGAGCTGAATCACTTCGAGCGTCCCGCGCAGGTTGACGTTGAGGCAGCTTCGCTCCGACTTGCGGTTGAGGGACGCCGCGCAATGGAGGACCGAATCGGTGGACCGCGCCAAAACCTCGTAGTCTTCCTCCGTCAGGCCGAACCGCTTCTCGGAGATGTCTCCCCGAAAAATCCGGATGCGCGTGCGGAGATAGTTATCGAAGCGAGGGAAGTCGAGATGAAGCTGCCAGGCGCGCCACAGGCGTTCCTCCGCCTCCGACGCGCTCTTCGCGCGAATCAGCAGATTCAGCCGTTCCGGGTGGCTTTCGAGCAGCCCCACTCCCAGGTGGCCGCCGATGTACCCGGTCGCGCCTGTCAGGAAGATCGCCATGTTGTAAGGGGGCTTTTGGCCTGTTGGCTTTTGGCCTGTTGGCTTTTGGCCTGCGGGCTTTCGGCCTGCGGGCCCTTGGCCTGTAGGCTTTCCGCCTGCGAAGAGAAGCCGTTGCCCGCGTGTTCGCCGGCCGCCTCCGGCCACCGGAAGTCGCGCAGCGGGCGCGATTCGAGCGGCCGCCCTTCGATCAGCGGGTACGACCACCTCCGCTGCGCCGGGATATGCACGTTGATCCAGTAGTCCCACCAGTCAATCGAGACGGCGTCGTAGCCGAACGCTTCGCGCTCCCCGGCGGGCAGGGCGAGCGAGAGCAACTCCACGTTCTCCGCCTCGAAGACATGATCGTTGTGCAGAATGAAAGGTTCGTACAGCTCGATGATTTTTTCCACGCGGTCGAGGCTGCGCTCCGTGCGCGCCAGACGCGATTCCAGAAACGGCAGCGGCTGCGCCGTTTTCTGGAGCGCCCGCACAATGGCCTTCTGCCGCGGCGCGGAAAACTTCTCGTATCGCTTCTTCGACACCGGGATGGTGTCGAAGCGGTATCGCAACCAGTGTTCCAGGCCGTCCTGAGCACGGTAATGCTTGCGATGCGCCAGGCAGGTGAGCTCGATCGAGCGCCGCATGTCGCACGGGTTCGTGGCGGAGGTCGCCAGGTGGTAGACCGGCTGGTGCCGCCGCGCGACCAGCGCCGCCGCGATCAGCGTCATCCCCCGGCACACCACGTCCACCGGAATCACGTCGAGGCGCTTCCGCTTGTTCGTGGGAAGCTGCCGGAAATAGGTCCCCAGCAGGTAGGACAGCGGCGCGGAGGTGTTAACTCCTTCGTTCCATCCCAGGAAAGGCTGCTGCAGCGAGCTCTCGACGATGGAGGGCCGTACCACCGCCACGGGGAGATCCGCGCCGAGTTTCCCGATCAAAGACTCCGCCAGGCTCTTGGTGAACGTGTAGGTATTCGGCCAGCCCAGCTCTTTGGCCCGCTGCGACCCGGCGCTCGAGAGGTAACCCCGGAGCCAGCGGCTGCGCTGCTTGCGAAGTTGCGCTTCCCAGGCGGCGGGAGAGAGCTCTCTTCCTTCGCTGTTGCGCGCCAAAACGGCCTGGCGCAGTTCTTCGGTCACCGCCGGAGTCAGCGAGCGCGTCTCAGCCTCGCTCACACGCTCATGCAGCGCCTTCCATTCCCGCTCCGCGTCGAATCCCACGACGCCCGCCGGGGTGTAGTTCGGAACGATCTCTTCCGCCACGCGTCCGTCCCTCGCGCCGGCCACGTAGCAGGTGGAGAGGTGCAGGAAGGCGGCGTGCCGGCACTGGCGCTGGAATTCGAGCAGGTGGACCGTGGCGTCCACGTTGGTGGCGAGCGCCTCGCGTAGGTCCGGATTGAAGTCGGTCAGCCCGGAGCTGTTCACGATCACGTCGAGCCGCTCGCGGAGCCTTGCGATCACTTCGGGGGACATCCCGAGGTCCGGCCGCGTGACATCTCCTTCGACCACCTCGATGCGCGGGTGCAGGAACTCGCCCAGCCGCTCGCCGTGCCGCGCCGCGAGCGCGTCAAACGCCGGCGACCCCGCCACGATCTTCTCGAACCGTTGCGCTCCCGAGTGCGGACCTTGCCGGCGGATCAGCAGATAAATGCGCCCGATCTCCGGCAGGTCCGTCAGCAGATGCACCAGCCAGACTTTTCCGATGAATCCGGTCACGCCGATCAGGAGGACGTGGTTTCCTGCTAAAGTTTCTCGGACTGCCAGGCGCGGGACGCCCTTGCGGGCGCCGATCGGAAGATCGAAGAGCACCGCCGCAGGCTTCCGGGAAGGGACCGTGCGCGTGGCCGGAACCGCCACCGCGCGCAGAGCCTGCGCATCCGCGAGGCGAAGTTCCCGGCACAGCGCCTCCTCGGAACCGCGGGATGCGCTCGAAATCCGCCCGTCCGCCTTCTGCCCCGCGATCCGTGCGAAGATCCCGCGCGGCGGGACCACCGGCGTCAACAGCCGTCCCGTCGCCAGTCCTTCCTGGAATTCCAGGCGGTTGGAAACAAACTGCTCGACCCCCAGGTAGTTTGCCAGCGGCCGCAGGACGTGTTCGAGCCCCTGCCCCACGAGCACCACGGGACCATTGGTTTGCATGAATTCCTTGAGCCTCGCGACGCCGCCCCGCCGGAGCCGGGGTTTGAGCACATACTGAAAGTATTCCTCTCCCAGCAGGTCGAGGCGGTCCTGACTAACACCCCGCAGCACCGTGTGCAGTGCCCGAGTCGCCGCGCGGCGACTCACTACGTAGAGCAACGGCCACGCCAGCGCCAGTCCCGCGAGCCCCCCCAGCCGCGCCCAGCGTTCCATAAACGTCTGCGCGTTCCAGGCGAAAAACGCGAGCGGCCGGACAGCACGCAGGTTCACCACGCTCCCCTCCACTCGCCAGTAGACGGGCGCTCGCCTTGCCGCCTTGTCGGGTGCCTCCATGCGATTAGCATTCTATGCGACTGGGATTCGGAATTCCAAACGTTTCTATTGAACTGGCAACGCCTCGTTCCCAAAACCAGCACATGGGAACTGCTGCCGAGCTGGGAGAAAAACTATGGGCCACTCAGCGGGCGGGCACGCCTTTCGGGCTCGGTTCCTGGGAGGCAGGGAAATCCGCCGGATTGGTTACCGGGACGGAGACGGCAGGATCCCACTGCGATTCCCGCCGGGCAGGCACAGCGAGAGTTCGCGTTATTTCCCTGTGGTTCGCCGTCTGCAAGCGCTTCTTCATGCGGTGCGATACATAGCCAGAAACCAGCGAAATGACGAGCAGCAACGCCACGCCGTCGCTCATCCAGTGGCCTTGGCTCCCGAGGATCCGGCCGGAGTGGAGGTCCGTGATGATGATGTTCAGCCGCGTCGTCCCGGTGCGGGCGTCGGCGCGGTAGTAGCCGGGAAGATAGCCGTCGCTGATTTCCGCGTCGAGCAACCCGAACGACTCCTGGTGATTGATCAGAACGCCGGTCAGGGCCAACAGGAGGAACCAGACGGCAGCCGCCAATCCCGTGACCACGTGAACCCGATACAAGCGGTCGCGCCAGCGGTACAACGTCGAGATTTTACTCATGGGCATCTCCGTTTTCGCTTTCCAAACCTTCACTCCAAAGCGGCCTGCTGCGAGGCGCTGTGATCCGGCGGACCACCACTTCGTTCGAGCGGCCCTTGCCTGCGAGAATTGCCGACCGTCCCCGCGCCTGAAGCAATCGCTCGGATCGTTCGAGGCCCAGGACAAACGTTGCCGTGGACAGGGCGTCTGATTCCGTCGCCGTCGGAGCAACCACCGTCGTGCTCCACATCGTAGTCACCGGCAAACCCGTGCGCGGATCCAGAATGTGCGAATACGGCCTCCCGCCGATTTCGCTATCCTGCTCGTAGCTCGCCGAAGTAGACAGCGACTCATCCTGCAGCGCGGCGACCGCCAAGATCGCGTCTGCGTCGAGAGGGTGGCGAATGGCGATCTTCCAGGCCGTCTGGCCGGGAGGCGCGCCCAAAGCATAGATGCTGCTGGTTCCGGAGCTGATCAGCGCCCGCTCGATGCCGTGCCGCCGTAGCACCTCGGCGGCGAGGTCCACCGCCCACCCTTTGCCGATGCCCCCGAAGTCCACGCGCATGCCGGGCCTCTCGAATTGCGCCGCCTGCCACGATTCGTCGAATCGTAGACGGCTCCAGCCGGTGACGGAAAGCGCACGGCTCAACTCCTTGTCTTCGGGCCAGCGGTCCTGCTTCGAGGCGCGCCGCCAGAGGTCCACCAACGGGCCGACCGTCACGTCAAACGCGGAATCCGTGAGGCGCGAGTAAGCCGCCGACGTTTGCAGAACTTCGAACAGGTCGGAGGAAAGCGGCACAAACCCCTGCGCCCCTTCGCGGTTCAGGAGGCTCAACTCGCTGTCGTCGCGGTAGTCGCTCAGGACCGCATCGGCGTGGCGGATCGCCGCGAAGGCTTCTTCGACGGCCGCCGCCGTTCGCTCGGGGTCGCTGCCGTAGGCCTCGATCTCGAAGATCGTGCCCATGACGTAATGCGCCCGGCGAACGAGTTCGAGACCGCCAACGGTTTCGCCGGAAGACGCCACGGTCGCGAGCAGGCAGAGAAAGAGCAGGAGCAACGGGGTCATGACGCTCTTGGAGCCGCTCATCAAGTGTTATTGCTCCTGCCTTGCACTAACTACTAAGAGGTTGTTGAAAAGTCCC
>CAYWWM010000022.1:0-13198 GCA_964461735.1 uncultured Solibacteraceae bacterium
GCCCCGGCGGATTGCCCGGCGAGGGCGGGGTTTCGAGGGCGGGCCTCGCTACCCGTTCCACTCCCTCCTTCGTCCAGACGGAAAACGGAGGGTAGTTGGCGACAAAATAGTTGCCGAGGAGTGTCTCTTCCGGGACCGCCGATGGGGTGATCTCACTCTGCCGCATTGACCGATAAACCACTCTGGGGCCGCCCGCCACCACGGGATCGGGCGCATCAGCAGCATTGTAGAGCACCCGCAGACCGCGAGTCAAAAGGGGCGCAGGGAATAACGCCCCGACATCGGCATTGCCACAGCGGGCTGCCTCGGCATAGAATTAGGACACATGGGCATTTATTCTCGAAGTACAAGGGGAAGACTCCGCGTCTGCGCAACTGCTGCCATCGGCGCGGTGCTGGCCGTCTGCGCCACCGCCCCGTCCGCCGCAAGCGCGGCACAGGAGCTGGCCCGCGAGTACGCCCAAGACCCCTACGCCACGTCCATGGTGATCGAGCTGCGCCCGCCGGTCGAGCGTGCCACGCTGCGCCTGAGCAGCCCAGGGGTGCGTGATTTGTACCAGGCCATCGCGGAAGCTTACGGTATCCGGCTGCTCTATGACCGCGAGTTGCCGGAGCCGGAGATCGTCGGCGGCTTCGCCGTCGAGGACGCCACGCTGCGCGAAGCGCTCGACGCCGCCGGGAGCATCTCCGCGACCTTCGTCGCGCCGCTCGACGAGCGCACCGGCATCGTCGCCGCCGACACCGTCCCCAAGCGAGGTGAGTACGAGCGCCAAGTTCTGGCCTCGTTCCACGCGGATGAACGCACCACGCCGCAGCAGTTGACCGAAATCAGCACGGCCCTGCGCACGCTCCTCGACCTGCGCCGCATCACGCAGGACACGCGCTTCAACTGGATCACCGCCCGCGGCCTCACCCGCCAGATCGCCGCCGCCAACCAGTTCTTCCAGACGCTCGAACGGCCGCGCGGGGAAGTAGTCATCGAAGCCGAAGTCCTCGAAATCAACTCCTCGCGCGCCCGCTCGCTCGGCCTGCTGCCGCCCCAGCCGTTCCTGCTCCAGTTTTTAGGGACTGCCGCCACCGGCGCGACCACGTCGCTATTCCGTTTCGGCGGCGGGCGGACGTTGTACGGCGTGCTGCTTCCCAGCGCCACCGGTGACCTGAGTCTTACCTCCTCCGTGGTGCGTTCGTATCAGGTGCTCCGGCTGCGCGCCAATCAAGGCGAGGAAGCCAGTCTGCAGCTCGGTCAGCGAGTCCCGGTCATCACGGCCACCTACGGCTTGGGCGCCTCCACGGACCCGGCGGCAGCCCAGAGTTTCTTTCCGCAGGTCCAGTATCAGGACATCGGCGTAACCGTCTCTGCCACGCCTCACCTGCACGCCGGGCGCGAGCTGACGCTGGTGCTCGACCTGGCCTTGCGCGACGTGGGCGCGGGCGGCGCCAACGGCCTGCCCAGCTTTACTAACCGCCAGGTTACGGGGCAAGTTCGCCTGCGGGAAGGGGAAAGCTACCTCATCGGCGGACTCCGCAGCCAGACGCGGCAGGATTCCCGGACGGGGTATCCCCTGCTTTCTCGCATCCCGTTGCTCGGCCATCTGTTCGCCTCCTTCCGCAAGCAGCAGACCGAGACGGAGTTGTGGATTCACCTTCGCCCGTACGTGCTGCGTCCGGCGCCCGCCGAAGAGTTTGCCTCGCGGTCCATCTTCTTCGGTAAAGAGCTTCCCGGCGTGACGCCGCCGCCGCTCGAAGCTATCCCGCCCACTCCGGCGCCTGGCGCGCCTCCCGGAGTCCCTCAACCAGGCGTTCCGCAACCCGGCGTGGTCCCCCCCGGCGTGCTTCCTCCGGGGGTCGAGCAACCGCAGCCCGGAATACCGGGCGTGCCGCAGCCCGGCGTGGCGCCCCAGCCCGGAGCGCCGGTGGTGTTCCCTCCCGGAGTGTTTCCGCCGGGCGTCTTCCCGCCCGGGGTGCAACCCGGCGTGCCTCCCCAGCCCGGCGCTCCCGGCGGCGCATTTCCACCAGGATTCGTCCCGCCCGGCATTGTTCCGCCTCCCGGCCAACCGCAACAGCAGCCGTAGTAGCATGCCTGCCCGCTCCCCCCGGGCCTGGCTTCCCGCTGGTTCAAGCCCCCGCAGGTCCGCTATAATGAAACCACGGTGAGTAAATGGGAACTTTTACGATCAAAGGGTTTCTCACAGGACCAACGGGCCTCAGAGAAGAAGTCGAGTTTCTAGTGGACACTGGGTCAACTCTCCTGGTGATCCCTCAGCCCTTGGCGGAGCGACTGGAGCTTATTTCACGCCGCACGCAGGCAGTGGTGATGGCAGGGCGTCAGAGGGAGTTTTGGCCCGTATCCGAGGTTCGCCTTACCCTGGACGGACAGGAGATTCCTACTCCTTGCTTCATTGGACCAGCAGGCCAGCCGTTGCTCGGGGCCGTGCCCTTGGAGAGTTTGTTTCTGGCGGTTGATCCCATCCGGAAGCGCCTGATTCCCGTGGATGGCCTTGTGGGGTGACGTCTGTTACGCAAGTTGCGTAACGCATCGTGCGTAATTTGCTCGTCTCGTAATTTGATTTAGCATTGAGACTATTCCGTACTCCGGCAAAGAGCTTTTTGCTTGTGGGCTGCCTCGGGGGACCGGGTAATCTGGCGTAGATTGGCAAGAATATTGTGGAACAGGAATGATCAAGGCCATCCTCCTCGATCTCGGCAACGTGATTGTGCCGATTGATTTCCGCCGCTGTCATGCGGCCTTCAGCGAGGTGTCGGCGTTGCCGCCGCAAGAGATTCCCGCGCGGCTGCGCCCGACCGGCTTAAGCGAGCGCTTCGAGACGGGGCGGATAACGCCCGAGGAGTTTGCCGGCGAAGTTTGCGTGGCCCTGGGCATGCAGGTGAGCTACCCGCAGTTTTGGGAGATCTGGAGCGCCATTTTCCTCCCCGACCCGCTCCTTTCGGAAGGTCTTCTGGAGGGCCTGCGCCGGCGGCAGCGACTGGTGCTGCTGTCGAACACCAACGCCGTCCATTTTCGGATGGCGCAGGAACGCTACCCGCTGCTGCGGCATTTTGACGAGTTCGTGCTTTCCTTCGAGGTAGGTGCAACCAAACCTTCTCCCGCGATTTACCGCGCAGCGGTTGCCCGCGTCGGGTGCCGTCCCGAAGAGTGCTTTTTCGCCGATGACATCGGGAAGTTCGTCGAGGCGGCGCGGCGGGAAGGGATTGACGCCGTGCAATTCCAGTCACAGCCGCAGCTCCAAGCGGAACTGGCCGCGCGGGGCATTACCTGGGAGTAGCGACGGCGTCTCGCCGGCCCGCTTTCCCGTTGACTCATCTGATTCCCCGGCGAGCCTCGATTTTCGTCCTCTCGCTGCCGGGGGATTGCAGACGGCGCAGAGTCCGCTTATCATAGCGAGATTCTTGGGCGGGACTCTTTGGCGGAGGGCGGCGAATACACCTACGATGAATGCATTGCTGATCTACCCCGAGTGGCCGGACACCTACTGGAGCTTCAAGCACGCGCTGCCGTTTGAGGGAAAACGCTCCGCTTACCCGCCCCTGGGCTTGATGACCGTGGCCTCTCTGCTTCCTTCTCATTGGAAGAAGCGTCTCGTGGACACCAACATCCGCCCGCTTACCGAGGCCGACTTGCAGTGGGCCGACGTAGCCATGCTGAGCGGGATGCTGGTGCACAAAGCGGAAATCCTCGACATTCTCTCGCGCTGCCGGAAGCGCGGCCTGCGGACGGTGATCGGCGGGCCGGTCACGTCGAGCGTCGCCGAATTGCCGCAGCACTGTGACCACGTCGTGGTCGGAGAGGCCGAAGACATTGTCGCCGGTCTGGCCGAAGACCTCGAGCGGGGAACCGCCAAGCCGCTCTACCAAGCCCCGGAGCGCCCGAGCCTCGGCACAACTCCCGTTCCCGACCTCAGCCTGATTGACCTCAAGCACTACAGCGCCATGGCCATCCAGTATTCGCGCGGCTGTCCGTTCAACTGCGAATTCTGCGACATCATTGAAATCTACGGCCGCCGTCCGCGCTTGAAATCGGCGGAGCAGATGATCGCCGAGGTCGAGCAGTTGCGCGACCGCAAGTGGCGCGGCAGCATCTTCGTCGTGGACGACAACTTCATCGGCAACAAGATCAAGGTGAAGGAAATGCTACCTGTCCTCGCCGACTGGAACAACCGCCAGCGGAAGCCCTATACCTTCTTCACCGAGGCATCGCTCAATCTCGCCGACGACCTCGACCTGCTCCAGAAGATGCAAGACGCACGCTTCATTCGCGTCTTCCTGGGAATTGAAACCCCCGTAGAGGCGAGCCTGAAAGAAGCGCAGAAGCTCCAGAACACTCGCCGCAGCCTGATGGACAGCGTCCGGCGCATTCAGGGTTATGGCATGGAGGTCATGGCGGGCTTCATCGTCGGCTTTGACAGCGACCCCGAGGAAATCTTCGACCGGCAAGTGGAATTCATTCAGGAGAGCGGCATCCCGCTCGCCATGGTGGGACTCCTGCTCGCTCTGCCCGGAACCCAGCTCTATCGCCGCCTCCTCAAGGAAGGTCGCATCCTCGCCGAGGGGACCGGCAACAACATGAACCTCGCCCTGAACTTCATCCCGAAGATGAACCCCGAACGGCTGGTCGAAGGCTACCGCTCCATCCTGAAGCGAATCTATCATCCCGACGCTTACTATGACCGCGTGCGCAAGTTTCTGGCCGAGTCTCCGCGCGTGCTCCACCACGCGCCGCGCGCATCCTCGGACTATTTGGCGGTGATTCGCTCCATGATCCAGCAGGGAATTTTCGGCGAGGCGCGCGGCAGCTACTGGAAGTTTATCCTGGAGGCGGCCACCAAATACCGCCACGCCTTCGACCGCGCCATCATGCTGGCCATCATGGGGCACCACTTCCAGACCCTCACCCGCATCGTCTGTGATTCGGATTCCCAGTAACATCCTGGCGCGATCCCCTCATTTTCGGGGCGGTCTCTCCGAGCGAAGTGGGCCAGGGACAAGCCCACGGCACGCGTGTCTTGGTTGCCACGGGCTTTCCCCGCTTGCGCAGGCGGGCTTGAAACGGTAGAGTATATTCTCTGGTCCTGTGCTCCAGAATCTCAAGCGATATCAAGTTTGTACTGGCAACCGGCACCCCCGGTCGGTTCAACTTTAATGGAGGACTATTAACGGACGTGAGGAAAGCAGCCAAAGCCATGACATTTCAAACCAACAGCTCCGCGGTTTTCATTCGCCGAAGTATCTTCTTGCTACTGGTGTTGTTTCTTCCTGGATTCGCCCCCGACGTCTGGTCCGCCACCCTGCGCGGAACCGTCGAAGGACCCCGCGGCCCGCTCGCCGAAGTGAAGGTCACGTTGTTCCAGGATGGCCGTGAAGTCGTCGCTCTAACCACGAGCACGGGCGGCGATTTCGTCTTCGACCGCTTGACTCCCGGCGTCTACCGCCTGCAGGCGATTCTGGCTCCTTTCCTACCTTCCATTCAGGACGTTTCGCTCGGCGAGGAGGACCTGGAACTGGTGGTGCGCATGGGCCCGCTCAACGAGTTCGTCACGGTCACCGCCAGCCGCCTGCCGTTGCCGGTGGCGGCCTCGGTGGCCAACGTCAAGGTTTTGAGCGAAGACACGCTCCGCCAGATGCCGTACCAGACGCTCGATGACGGCCTGCGCTCGCTGCCCGAGTTTTCGCTGTTTCGTCGTTCGAGCAGCCTAGTGGCCCATCCCACCACGCAGGGCTTTTCCCTCCGCGGCATCGGCCCGAGCGGAGTCAGCCGGTCTCTGCTGCTCAGCGACGGCGTGCCGCTCAACGACGCCTTCGGTGGCTGGATTTATTGGAACCGCATTCCGGCCTTGAGCATCCAGCAGGTGGAGGTCGCCAACGGCGGCGGCTCGGGCCTCTACGGCAACTACGGCCTGGGCGGCGTCATGCAGCTTGTGAAAAAGCTCCCCACGCCCTCCACCGCCGAGTTTCAGTTGCAGGGCGGCAGCCGCGAATCCGTGAAAGGCGACTTCTACGCTTCGCACCGCGTGGGGGATTACGGGTTCTCCGCGTCCGGCTCGCTGCTCAATTTTGGCGGCTACCCCATCGTCGCCGAATCGCAGCGCGGGACCGTGGACATCCCCGCCGGCGTCAATTACGGGACCTTCCGCTTCTACGCTGAGCGCGCCCCCACCGACAGCACTTCGGTTTTCTCTCTGGAAGGCGGCTTGCTGAACGAGGACCGCGATAACGGCACGCCTCTCCAGATTAACGAGACGAGGTCGTATGACTTTTCGACGCGATATCAGTTTTCCCCCGCCCCGCGGGACCGTGTGGACATTCGGGCGTTCTTCCGCCGCACCATCTTTACCAGCGGATTTTCCGCTGTCGCCGCCAACCGCAACTCCGAGCGCTTGACGACCCAGCAGCATGTCCCCTCGGCGGACGGCGGTGTCTCGCTGTTCTGGAACGCCTCGCGCGACCGCCACCAAATCGTCGCCGGAACCGATCTCTGGATCGTCGCCGGCGAAAGCAAGGACGACGTGTTCGTTGGAACCCCGGCGCGGTTTCTGTTGTCCCGCTTCGGCCTCGGGAAACAGGCATTCTGGGGCTTTTTCGCCGAGGAAAATTTCTCCGCCACGCCCCAGTTGACCCTGGTGGTCGGAGGACGCGTGGACGTCACCAAGAATTACGACGCCGAGTCCGGGGTCGTCAACCCAGGCGACCCGGTTGCACTGAATTCCCTCGAAGGCAAGTCTGAAACGGTGTTCAGCCCGCGCGCGGGGTTTACGTACCAGGCAGCCCCGCAGCTCGCTCTCTACGGCTCCTTGTTCCGGTCGTTCCGCTCGCCCACCCTCAACGAACTCTACCGTCAATTTACCGTTGGCAATGTGGTCACTCGCCCCAACAGCGACCTTACCTCCGAGCGCAATCTCGGCTTCGAGATCGGGGGACGGCTGCAGCCCATGCGCACGGTGCGCTTCAGCCTCGCCACTTTCTTCAACCGCCTCGAAGACCCCGTGTCGAACGTGACGCTTCCGGTGCAGCCCAACCCGGCCCAGATTCTGCGGCAGCGCCAGAACCTCGGCAACGCGCGCATCGCCGGCCTCGAAGCGACGGCCGCCTGGGAACTCGACCGCAACGTCGAGCTGCGGGCGAACTACCTGTTCAGCCGCGCTCGCGTAACCGAGAACCCGGCGGACCCGGGGCTGGTAGACAAGCTCCTGCCTCAGGTTCCGCAGCACCGCCTGAGCCTGACGGCCGACTTGGGGCTCCCCGGCGGACTTCGCCTGGGTTGGATCGGGCGCTTTGTCGGGGATCAGTTCGACGACGACCTGAACCAGATCGTCCTCGATGAGTTCTTCCAGCTCGACGCCCACGTGTCCCACCCCATCGGCGAAATGGCCCAAATCTTCGTCACCTTCGAGAACTTGACAGGCGAGAGGATCGTCACGAACCGCAGCCCCGTCGAATTCCTCGGAACCCCGTTCCAGATCCGGGGTGGGATTTCTATCCGGTTGCGCGGGGGGCAGTGACTCCACGGTAGCTTTGTACGAAGACGTGTGGGGTGTTCACCATTTGCTTTATACTTAGGCTATGCCTGCGCAAATCCAACCGGAAGCCGAGCGGCTGGCCGAATTCTGCCGCCGACGCCACGTCCGAAGATTGTCTGTTTGCGGCTCCGTTCTTCGCGATGATTTTCGGCCGGACAGCGATATTGACGTCTTAATCGAATTTGATCCGGATCGCCGGCCGGGGATGGTAGGGTTATACGAAGTTGAGCAAGAGCTGTCTGGCATGTACGGCGGACACCGAATTGATCTGCTCAACCCGAAATACCTGAACCGGCGAATCCGCGATCGCCTGCTCCGGGAAGCCGAGGTCCTGTTTGCAGAAGGATGATCTCGTTTACGCCGGGCACATGCTCGACATGGCCCGCAAGGCGATCCTCCTGGTTCACGGCAAGAGCCGCACCGATTACGAGCGAGATGAGCCACTGTCCCTCGCGCTCACACACATTCTCCAAGTCATCGGAGAAGCGGCCAGGAAGGTTTCTCCCCAATTTCGGGAGCAACATCCGGAGATTCCCTGGGCCGCTATCGTCGGCCTCAGGCACCGCGTGGTTCATGACTATCTGCACGTAGATCTCGACCTCGTCTGGGAGGTTGTGC
Organism: uncultured Solibacteraceae bacterium; assembly: GCA_964461735.1. GTDB lineage: Bacteria > Acidobacteriota > Terriglobia > 2-12-FULL-54-10 > 2-12-FULL-54-10 > CAYWWM01. Next base: position 8,150 of record CAYWWM010000022.1, read on the forward strand.
AGCAGGATCTCGAGCCGCTGGTAAGAACACTGGGAAATATCGTGTCGGATTGAGCGGCTTTGCAGGAAGAACGGTAATGTCACGGGATCATAAACTCGGCGTAGTGCTCTTGCAGCTCGGAGGCCCGGATTCGCTCGATGCGGTGGAGCCGTTTCTCTACAACCTTTTCCTGGACCCGGACATCATTGATTTCCCGTTCGCCAAGATGGCGCGCCCGGCACTGGCTCGTTTGATTGCGACGACGCGCAGCAAGAAGGTCAGGAAAGGCTACGCGGCAATCGGCGGCAAGTCACCCATCGTCGAGTGGACCGCCCGGCAATCTCGCGCCCTGGAAGAGGCATTGCGGCCCTCGCTCGACGCCCGCGTGGTCGTCGCCATGCGCTACTGGCATCCGCTCACCGAGGAAGCCATTGCGGAGCTGGAGCGGAATGGCTGCCGGGAACTGGTGCTGCTGCCGCTCTATCCACAGTACTCGAAGACCACCACGGGCAGCAGCCTGAACGAGTGGAACCGGCGCTTTCCGGCCTCCGCCCTTTCGCGGGTCCCTTGCAAAGTCATTCAGGAGTTTTACAACCACCCAAGCTACATCGCTGCTCTGGTGGACGAGATCGGGCGCACGCTCGAGCGATTTTCGGCTGCGCGGGATGTTCATCTGGTCTTTAGCGCGCACGGGGTTCCTGTTTCCGTGATCCAACAGGGAGATCCCTATCAAAAGCAGGTGGAGGAAACCACGCGATTGGCACTCGAGCGGGGCCGGTGGGATTTGCCGCACACGGTTTGCTACCAGAGCCAGGTCGGGTCGGGACGCTGGCTGCAGCCTTCCATCCATGAGGTGGTCGTCCGGCTGGCCGAGCAGGGCGCCCGTGACCTGCTCGTGGTCCCGGTCTCGTTTGTCTCCGACCACATCGAGACGCTGCATGAAATTGACCGAGAGGTGCGGGAGGAGGCCAGGCAGGCGGGCATCCGGCAGTTCGAGCTGATGCCGGGGCTTAATGATTCCGCGCCATTTATCGGCGCGCTGGCCGATCTGGTGCTGGAAACCGTCGGCGCCATGGTTCGCAGCTCCTAGACTAAATGGTGTCAGCAGGGTAACGAAAGCGGCTACGGCGTGTGGCAGGGATCCAGTGTTACAATGCGCGGCGTGTGGGCGCATGGTGTAACGGGAGCACAGGTGCCTGTCAAGCTCCAGGTGCGGGTTCGATTCCCGCTGCGTCCACTGCATGACTCGTGTGTTGCGGCGCGAAAACAGGCATAAACGCCGCGTAAAACCGCTTGACAACCAGACGATCGTTGCCCATCATTAAGGTGGAGCTTGACAGGCACTGAAGTTTTTGAGCCGGGTCTAAAGGCCCGGCTCTTGCCTTTTCCAATACCAACAAGGTTCCCTCAGGCAATCTGAAGAGACGAGGGCGTCTAGCCTCATGCCCGTAATCTGGGGAACAACTTCAAAATGGGACGCTACCCGAGAGCTTTCCACGTTGACACCCCTTTCGCCGCTGTGTTAGAAATCAGTGTTTCTCATCCGGGAACGGAAACTCCACTGAGTGAGCCCGAAGCAGGACCTGATGGCCGAAGATACAGAAGGCAAACCGGGAGAGCAAAAACAGGAGCAGGCCAAACCGGCCCCGGCGGCTGCGGCTGCGGGAGCTGCCCCGGCAGCGGCCAAGGAGGCGCCGGCCAAGCCTGCCGTGCCCGCGCCGGAGCCTTGGTCGGGCGAGATTCCGGAGGCGGCCCGGAAGAAGTTCCCCGATGTTCCGCTTGACGCACTCACCTTCCGCGGCCAGAATTTCCTCATTGTGCCGAAGGAAAACTTCCTCCCAGTGGCGAATTACCTTAAGGCAGAATTCGGGTTCACGATGCTGGCCGACCTCACGGCGCTCGATTATCCAAAGGAAGCTAAGCGGTTCCAGGTGGTCTATCAGCTTTACTCGTTCTCCCGCAACGAGCGGCTGCGCCTGAAGGTCCCACTGGCAGACGGCGAGACGATTGCGAGCGTGATCCCGGTCTGGGGCGTCGCGGATTGGCTCGAACGGGAGGTCTACGACATGTTCGGGATCCGGTTCGAGCGCCACCCGAACCTCCGCCGGATTCTGCTGCCGGAGGAGTGGCAGGGGCATCCCTTGCGCAAAGATTACGGCATTCTCCAGCAGGACAACCGGTGGGTCCAGGAAAATCTGCACATCGAGAGCGGACAATGATCGAAACCGCCCCCCAAGCCACCTTTCTCGACGCCAACGAGATCGTCATCAATATGGGTCCGCAACACCCCTCGACGCACGGGGTGCTGCGCGTGATCCTGAAGCTCGACGGCGAGAAAGTGCTGGGGGCCGAATGCGTGATCGGATACCTTCACCGAGGCGTCGAGAAGATCGCCGAGCACCGCACCTACGGGCAGTTCGCTCCCTACGTGGACCGCATGGACTACGTGGCCGCGGTCTCCAACGGCCTGGGGTACTGCGAAGCCGTCGAGAAGCTGCTCGGCGTCGAAGCCCCGCCCCGCGCCCGCTACGTCCGCACCATCCTGACCGAGCTCAACCGCATCTCCAGCCACCTGCTGTGGCTCGGAACCCACGCGCTCGACCTCGGCGCGATCACTCCGCTCTTTTATTGTTTCCGAGAGCGGGAAGAGGTTTTGAAGATTTTCGAGGCCTACTGCGGCGCGCGCCTCACCACGCATGCCTTCCGCATCGGCGGGCTGCAATATGAGCTGTACGACGGTTTCGAGGAGCAGGTGACTACGTTCTGCGAATTCTTCCTCCGGAAGGTGGATGAATACGAAACGCTGCTCACGCACAACCGCATTTGGCTCGAGCGCACGAAAAACGTGGGCATTCTGAAAGCAGCCGAAGCGGTTGACCTCAGCGTGACCGGCCCGGTGCTGCGCGCCAGCGGCGTCAAGTGGGACATCCGTAAAGCCATGCCCTACGCGGCGTACGAGGAATTCGAGTTCGACATCCCCACCGGCACGAATGGCGACACCTACGACCGTTACCTGGTGCGGATGGAGGAATTCCGGCAGTCGGTGCGGATCATCCGCCAAGCGGTGAGCCGCATCCCGGCCGGGCCGGTGATGGCGAAGGTCCCCAAAATCATCAAGCCGCCGGCCGGGGAAGTGTATCACTCGATCGAAGCGCCCAAGGGCGAGCTCGGCTACCTGGTGGCCAGCGACGGCAGCACGCAGCCCTACCGTGTGCGCGTGCGGCCGCCTTCGTTCATCAACCTGCAAGCCCTCGACCGCATGGTGCGCGGGCACCTGGTCGCCGACGTGGTGGCCATCATCGGCACGATTGACATCGTGCTGGGAGAGGTGGACCGCTGAAAAGCAGAAGTTAGAAGCCAGAAGTCAGAAGTCAGAATGAAAACCGAACTCCCGGCTGACTCCCGGCTCCGGGCGTGATGGGGAAGTGGCGAACAAGAAATCCGTTAAGGAGCGCACCTGAAGCGCTGGTGAGTGATGCACAAGGAATTTTATTCTGACTCCTGTCTCCTGACTCCTGACTTCTTCCGAGCACGGCGAGGAGGCTACTAAACTTGCCATTCACGCTGCCCTTCGGTCTGGAGTTGCGGCCGCTGATCGTCATCGTGGCGCTGGTCGCCGTCTTCCCGCTGGTGGCGGGCTACATCGTACTGCTCGAACGGAAGGTCATGGCCGACATTCAGGCGCGGCTCGGACCGATGCGGGTCGGCCCCTACGGACTGCTCCAGCCCATCGCCGACGCCGTCAAGCTGCTGCTCAAGGAAGACATCATTCCCACGATGGCTGACAAGTGGGTGTTCTGGATTTCACCGGTGATTCCGGTGGTCACCGGCCTGGTAGCGTTTTCGGTCGTCCCGTTCAGCGACACCATCTACGTCACCGACACCAATATCGGGCTGCTGTTCATCCTGGCGGTTTCCTCGGTGGGGATCCTGGGGATCATCCTCGGCGGCTGGAGCTCGAACAGCCACTATCCGCTGCTCGGGGCGCTGCGCTCGACGGCGCAACTGGTGAGCTATGAAGTCGCCATGGGATTCGCCATCGTGGGCGGCTTGATGGTGGCTGGCACGCTCAGCATGCAGGGCATTGTCCGGGCGCAGCTCGAGCAGGGGATGTGGTTCATCTTCTACCAGCCGGTGGCCTTTTTCATTTACTTCGTGGCGGCGCTGGCCGAGACCAACCGCGCCCCGTTCGACATGCCGGAGGCCGAGTCGGAAATCGTCGCCGGGTACCACACCGAGTTCAGCGGGTTCCGCTTCGCGCTCTACTTTCTTGCCGAGTACTCCAACATCGTCATCGTCTGCTCGATCGCGGTGACGCTGTTCCTGGGCGGATGGCTGCGGCCGTTTCCGAATATCGAGGCGCTGGCCTTTCTCGACTATATGCCCGTGGCCACCATGTTCGGTCTCGGAGTCCTGGCGTTTCGCAGCTCGCCCCGGCAGCTCCGTTCCATGGACAAAATCGCCATGGCCGCGCTGGGGGGGCTCTCGATTCTGCTCGCCATTGCGCTGCTGGCAGTCCCCGGCGTGCTCGACTTTGTGAAAAACTTTTTCTGGTTCACAGCCAAGGTCTTCCTCGCCGTGTACACGTTTATCTGGATCCGGTTCACGTTCCCGCGCTACCGCTACGACCAGTTGATGAGCGTGGGATGGCGCTTTCTGATTCCGCTCTCGATCGCCAACGTGATCGTAACCGGGATCGTGATGATTCTTTTTCAGTGACAAGTGACAAGTGACGAGTGACGAGTGACGAGTGAAGAGCGAAGACAGAAGACACAAGGGACCTGCTCTTCTACTGACTCCTGACTACTGACTCCTGGTTTCAGCCATGGCGACCGCATTAGACAGCCTGTTCTTCTACCTCCTGGCGGGGATCATCCTGACCGGCGCGGTGCTCACAATCACGCGGCGGAACGCCGTCCACAGCGCCATCTGGCTGGTTTCCACGCTGATCGGCGTGGCGGGGCTGTACCTGCATTTGCACGCCGAGTTTCTGGCGGCTGTGCAGGTGCTGCTCTACGTTGGCGGCATCATGGTGCTGTTCCTGTTCGTCATCATGCTGGTGAACCTCGA
>CAYWWM010000023.1:0-13087 GCA_964461735.1 uncultured Solibacteraceae bacterium
TGATCCCGAACTGCAACGCCGCGCCCAGGGCGATCAGGCGGGGGCGCCGGGCCACCTCCAGGAAGTCTTGCGCCGTCAGGGTCAGGCCCATCCCGAACATGACCACGCTCAGAAGCGGGACAATTGCGGAAGCGAACGGCGTGAGGAGGCCGGGTCTGGCGAGCGCCACGGCGGTTCCGAGGATCGCCCAGAGCGGAAACAACGTGACCAGGAGATCGAGAAACCGCATCGGCTACTCTTCGATCGCAACCGGAGGATCGGTAGTCCGCGGAGCCGTCCCGTCGGCCTCGACGTACCCCATTCGGGCAAAGATCGGGTGGATCTCTCGCCGCATGGCGGGAAGGCGGCGAGCGTACCAGGCCCCGGCGGCGAGAACACAGACGCCGCCGATGCTGAGCGTCGCCGGCGCTCCGATCCGGCTGGCGAGAAAGCCCGCGAACAGGCTCCCCAGCGGATACATCCCCCGATAGGCCATGGTGTAGAAGCTCATCACCCGCCCCCGCTTGTCGTCTTCGGCGAGCGACTGCAACATCGTGTTGCTCGAAGCCATCTGTGAGATCATCCCAAAGCCAGTGACGACCATCAGCACGAGCGAAAGCCAGAGGTAAGTCGAAAACGAAAACGCAATCAGGCCGACACCGAAAATGCCGGTGGCCACGGCGATGAAGGTTTCGAGGCCCGCCACGGTTCTTCGCGAGGCCAGATAAATCGCGGCCAGAAAGGCGCCGCCGCCCGAGCAGCCCATGAGAAATCCGAGCACCGACGGGCCTCCATAAAGAATATCCCTGGCAAAGATCGGCATCAGGACCTGGAAGGGAACGCCCATGAAGCTGATCAGGCTCAGCAGCAGCAGGATCGAGCGCATGGGAGGAAAGCCGAACACGTAAGCAATCCCTTGCTTCAGTTCGCCTAGCAGCGGCGTCCCCTTGACGGACCGCTCGAAGGGTCTGAACTTCATTGCGACGAAACAGCCGATGACAGCGAGATAGCTGACGGCGTTCAGCAGGAAACAGATTCCTTCCCCGACCGTGGCGATGAGGATGCCGGCGATGGACGGCCCGATCAGGCGCGCGCCGTTCACGAGCGAAGAATTCAGCGCCACGGCGTTGCCAAGGTCCTCGCGGCGCTCGATCAGCTCGATGAGGAACGACTGCCGCGCCGGGACGTCGAAGGACGTGAGCAACCCCGCGACCAGCGTCAGGGCGATGATGTGCCAGACCTCGATCGCGCCGGCCAGAACCAGAGCCGCCAGGATCGCGGCCTGCAGCATGGCGAGCGACTGCACGACGACGATCAGGCGGTAGCGGTCCCAGCGGTCGGCAAGCACACCGGCAATCGGAGCGAACAGCACGGAGGGGATATCGCCCAAAAAGCCCACCACGCCGAGCAGCAGCGCCGAGCCCGTCAGTCGGTAGACCAGCCACCCGACGGCCACTCGCTGCGCCCACGTGCCGATCAGCGAAATGCCCTGGCCAAAGGAATACAGACGATAATTCCGGTGCTGCAGCGCGCGAACGATGAGGTTCAGATCAACGGCATGGAACATCGTGCTGCGCGCCACTTCCTTCCGATCCGATCATGCTCCCGGAAACGGCAGCAGATGGCGGTACTTTTCGACGACGTTCCGGCGCAGGTCGCGCTCGGAGCGGCTGACGGCAGGAAATTTCTCGCGCCACGCGTAGGGGCGCACGGCGTAAAAAATCGCGCGGCTGTTGGTGGCGTCGCCCGATTCCCGCTTCTCGGGCGGCATGCGCGGGTCGAGCGGCGTGCTCCAGCAGTCGTCCACCAGATCGATGTCGCGCGCGGGGTCTACGCGCGTCTCCATGGCCCAGAGGACTTCGTTCAAGTCGGTGGGGTCAATGTCCTCGTCCACCACGACCACGTAACGGCCGTTGCGTGCCGTGGCCGCGCAGCTCAGAGCCGCGTGCCCCGTCTGCTTGGCGTGTCCCGCATAGCGCTGCCGGATCGCCACGACGACCAGGAACGCGCTGTGCGTGTAGACGCCGACCACGTCCTGAATGCCGGCGCTTTCGAGCTGATCCCAGAGGGTCCCGGCCCAGATCGGCAGCGCGTATTTGGGAGCGCCGGGCCACATCGGCGCCTCGTCGGCGAGGATTGGGTTGCTACGGTGATAGAGCGCCTGCACGCGGATCACCGGCTGCGGCAGGCCCGTACCCAGCGTCCCGCCCGAATAGTACCCCGGCCACTCGCCGAACGGCCCTTCGTCACGCGACTCAACTGAAGGCGGCGGCACCTCGCCCTCGACCGCGATCTCCGCGTGCGCCGGGATCGGCAGGCCCGTGAGCGGACCCCGGATAATCTCCACCGGCTTTTCGCGCAACCCTCCCGCAAAGTCGAGCTCCGGCTTCCCCCAGGGAATCTTGGTGTGTGACGCCATGAAAATCAACGGGTCAATCCCGAAGGCCGCCACCACCGGACAGCTCTCCCCGCGGTTCCAATACTGCTGGCAGATCAGCCGCCCGTGCTGCCCGGGGCTCATCCACAAGCCCAGCAGATTGCCCTCGTGCACTTGCATGCGGTAGGTCCCCATATTGAGGAAGCCGGTCTCCGGGTGGCGGTTGATGAGCACGTCGCCGGTCCCGATGTAGCGTCCTCCGTCCTGGGCGTGAAACTGCAAGACGGGGAATTCGAGCACGTCAACGTCTTGACCGCTCCGGATGTTTTCCATCACCGGTCCTGTGGGAATTGCGATCGGAGGGATGGGTTTCGCGTTGCGCACCTTGCGGGCGGCGAGACGCACGAGCTCGAGCTTGCTCCTCTCCAGGGGAAGCCCCATCGCCAGCGCGGCGCGCTTGCAGGAAGCGGTCAGCAGGCTTACGACTGAGCCGGAAGGATACCCTTTGATTCGTTCGAACAACAGGAGAGGAGGCTCCGGGATGAGTTCCGCAGTCGCCTCGACCAGCGCCCCGATCTCGCGGTTCCAGTCCGCGCCTTCGATAAGCCGCCAGCGGTCCACCTCCTGGCACGCTGCGATAAACGTGCGCAGGTCGTCAAAGGCCAGCCCGCTGCGCAGCGCTTCCCCGACAGCTTTTCCCATCCTCTTGATTCCTTAGCAGTCCTTTTCACCAGCGAAGTCGCGGCCAGCCGAAGCGCCCCGAAAAGCCGCCCCGTCACGCACGGTCTCTAGCCGTCAATGCCTCTCTCACGGGAATACCCGAAATGTCAATGTAGGTTCGGGAGTTCTTGATGATCAATTCCATCCCTTCGGCCGCCCCAACCGAGTTGGGGAATTCCTTTCGGGCATCCTCCACCAGGCCATCCACAAAGGCGTCGTCGTGATCCGGATCGTGGTGAAACAACAGAAGATTCTTTACATTACACGCATTGGCAATCCGCGTTCCCTCGAGCCACGAGCTGTGTCCCCAGCCTTTGCGCTCGCATTCCACCTGTTTGGGTGTGTACTGGGCGTCGTAGACAAGCACGTCGGCGTCCTGCGCAATCCTTCGCACCGACTCGTCATGGAAAGGAGACCCCGGCTCCGTATCCGTAGCCAGGACAAACACTGACCCGTCGGCTTCGACTCGATAGGCAACGCACTCCTGCGGGTGATAGAGCGGCGCAGGGCGCACCAACGCATCGTTGATCTCGATGCTCTCGAACTCCAGATCATAGAAATGTTTCGTGGAGCGCAGAATGGATATATCCACGGGAAAGTAGGGGTTAATCAACTGCCCTTCAATGGCCTCCTTGAGTTCGACCTCCTGGCGCTTGACGGCGTGGAAGAAAAACGTGTTCTCCTCTCGATACAGCGGGAGGAAGAAAGGAATTCCCTGGATATGGTCCCAGTGGAAGTGCGTCAGGCAAATTTAGGCGTGGAAACTCTCTTTCCCGAACTCGCGCATCAGGCTCTTGCCGAGGGGACGAATGCCGCTGCCGCAATCCAGGATGATGATGGTCCCGTTGTCCAGGCGGATCTCCAGGCAGGTCGTGTTGCCGCCGTAGCCGGAATTGCGCCGCTCCGGCGTGGGAATGGAGCCGCGCACTCCCCAGAACTTGATCCTCATGGTCCCTCCTGCCAGCGCCCGTTACCGATCGTCCGATCCCCCGTAAATTCGGGACGACACTTCCCTGGCGCGCATTCCCGCCTTTGGTTGCGTTCCTTGCACAGATCGAGCCTATTCTAACCCACCCGGCGGGCGTTATGGAAATTCCAAACTGGTGTATCTTATTTTATACCTTGTAGTTGAGGGCCAAGGGCGGCTTGGCACCCGGTCGGCGATGGGCGTGAATTAAATGGGAGCCAAGGTTTTGGCAGCCAAAATCATCGGCAAGGGCTTCAATTCCCTGCGCAGCGGATCGAGCGCCAGGCCGAAGGAAGCCAAGGTAAGTGAGCCGATCAGGGCATGGTCACCTTCTTCTCCGAAGATCACGTCCGCTCCACCGATCTTGTCTTGGTATTGAAAGAGTGCCGCCCCCTTACTGCGCTTGATCGTGGACCCGTCAGCCAACCGAAATTGCTGCGTCGCAAACGGCTTGATTCCCAACTTTCTGAGCACCGCCGAAGGCACCACCGAATAGATCGCTCCGGAATCCACCAGGAATTCCACCTCTTGCAACACTTTTGGTCTGGCTGGATTCCCCACCTGTACTTTCAGCACCGTCAAGCCCACGCGATTCGCCCCTCACCATTGAAAGTGTAGCTGGAAACAACTATAACAGATTCCTACGCCCAATACGTGCGGTCGAGCTAGCGGTACTGGACGGCTTCGCCGTGGGCTTTGCAGAAGGCCGTTGCGTTCCCGGCCAGGAAATTGATCTACCGCTGTGAGGCTTACCGCTGGCCGGCGGTTTCGTAGGTTACGGGCATCAAATGTGTCAGGTCCAAATGGCGGGAGGCATCGAGAATCTCAATTCCGACGATCCGATCGCCTGCCCCCAAATCCAGCACCACATCTTCGGAGACACGTCGGTTGATGAGTTCCTGTTTTTGCTCGTCGAATCGAAGGTATAGAAGATCGGACTCTTGGTCATAATAGATCCGCATCGCGCTTGGTCTCCCACGAGCTAAAGCCGCAGGGCCAGGATCATCGGGAGAGGTTTCAGTTCCCGTCGCAAAGGATCGAGGACCAGGCCCAACGCTTCCAGCGTTAAGGCGCCCAGGAGGATGCTGTCGCCTTCCTCACCGAAGATGACATCAGCCCCGCCAACGGCGTCCTGAAGTCGGAACACGGCGACACCTTTTTGACGCTCAACTTTGGACCCGTCTGCGAGCCGGAATTGCTGCGTGGCCAAAGACCGAATCCCCAGCCGCTCCAGAATTCCTCTGGGCACCACGGAGTAGACGGCACCGGAGTCTACCAAGAATTCGACCTTCTGCGTCACATCCGGATTTGCGAGGTTCCCCACTTCGACTTCCAGAACGGTTAATCCCATGGCCTTCTCTCACCTGCCGAGATACACTTGCCCGATAACTATAACAGATTGTCACGCCCAATACGTGCGGTCGAGCGAGCGGTACTGGATGGCTTCGCCAATGTGCTTGGGGACGATCTCGGGAGCGGCGTCGAGGTCGGCGATGGTGCGGGCGACTTTGAGGATGCGGTCATGTGCCCGGGCGCTCAGGCTCATGCGGTTCATGGCGGTTTCGAGCATCTGCTCGCAAGCCGCATCGAGGCGGCAGTGCTTGCGGATCAGGCGCGGAGTCATCTGGGCGTTAGCGAAAATTTTCGACCCGCGGGACTCTCTAAAGCGCTCCTGTTGCGCTTCGCGGGCGCGTTCGACGCGCTCTCGAATTTCCGCGGAGCTTTCCGTGGCCTCGCCGGCGCGCAGCTCGCGGTACTTCACTGCCGGCACGTCAATATGAATGTCAATCCGGTCGAGCAGCGGCCCGGAGATTTTCGAGACGTAGCGCTGGATCATCGGCGGCGTGCAGGAGCATTCGTGCGCGGGGTCGTTGAAGTACCCGCACGGGCAGGGGTTCATCGCCGCCGAGAGCATGAAGACTGACGGAAACGTGACCGTCATGGAGGCGCGCGCGATGGTCACGTGCCCGTCCTCCATGGGCTGGCGCAGGACTTCGAGCACGTTGCGCGGAAATTCCGGCAGTTCGTCGAGGAACAGCACGCCGTTGTGCGCCAAGCTGACCTCTCCGGGCCGGGGGATGATGCCGCCGCCGATCAGCCCTGCGTCGGAGATAGTATGGTGAGGCGCGCGGAACGGCCGCGTTCCGACCAGCCCCTGCGCCGGGTCGAGCGAGCCGGCCACGCTGTGGACTTTGGTCGTCTGGATCGCCTCCTCGAAGGTCAGGCGCGGCAGGACGGTGGCGAGGCGCTTGGCGAGCATGGTCTTGCCCGAGCCGGGCGGGCCGATCATGAGGATATTGTGTCCTCCGGCCGCCGCCACTTCGAGCGCCCGTTTCGCTGACGTTTGCCCGCGCACGTCCCGAAAGTCAACGCCCGCCTCCACCCCCCGAGCGAGCACTTCTCCCTTCGCGAGCCGCAACGGCGAAAAACTCAGCGGCGCACGCAGCAGTTCCACGGCCTCCGTCAGCGTCTTCAACGCATATACGTTCACGCCTTCGACGGAAGCCGCTTCGCGGCCGTTCTCCGCCGGCACGACCAGGTTTGGGATGCCCAGCTCGCGCGCCTTGACGGCAATCGAAAGAGTTCCCCGCACCGGGCGCAGCAGGCCGTCGAGCGACAGCTCCCCCACAAAAAGAAATTCCGGCAGGCGCTGCTCTTCCAGCTCCTGCAATCCCGCCAGAATGCCGAGCGCGATGGGCAGGTCGAACCCCGAGCCTTCTTTCTTCATGTCGGCCGGAGCGAGGTTGACGGTGATGTTCTGCGCCGGGAACGCGTATCCGCAGTTGCGGAGCGCCGACCGCACGCGGTCGCGGCTCTCCTTGACCGCCGCGTCGGGCAGGCCGACCGTCGTAAAGTGTACGTCGTTGCGCGCGGGGTTGAGGTCCACTTCCACCTCGACGCGATACGCATCAATCCCATAGACCGCTGCGCTCAGAATCTTGAACATGTCAGTATTCAACCACAAAGGCGCAAAGTCACAAAGCAGAGGAACCGACCAATGTCATTCATTGGTGTTTGAACTTCGTGCCTTGGTGTTTTTGGGGTAAGAGACCTAGCGAAATGGGTTCAGGCTGCGGCCTTCGCCGTTTCTCTGCAATTCGATTCGCTCGGTGACCGTCTCGTTCTGGCGAACGACGATCTGCCTCGTCTGACTCGCGTAGCCGGGCCGCTCCACGCGAATCTGATACGTGCCCGCAGCCAGACCAAAATTGACAGGAGTGCGATAGGAGGTCTCTTCGTCGTTGACAAAGATTCTGGCGCCCTGCGGCTCCGTGTGGAGAGAGACGCGCCCCACGGCTCCGGCTGCGGCGCTCGGGGTCGCTGGGCCGCGGACCGCCGGGGGAAGTGGCGTTGGCGGGGCAGGAGGCGTTGCGGCCGCCGGAGGCTGGGTTTGCTGAGTCTGCGGCCGAGGTGACGCGGGAGCGGGCGGGGACGGCTGCGCTGCCGGAGCAGGAGTTGCCGGCACGGCTTCAATCGAACGCCCTCCCGGCGCGGAACCGCTCCCCGCCGCGGGCGGCTGCGCTTGCTGCTCAGGGGGCGCCGGAGCGACCACATCGCTTTCGCCGCCGCCGTCAGTCCCGCTTCCGGGCCTTGCCTGCCAATACGCCAGCCCCGCAATGAGGAGAACGACGAACCCGGCGACGGCTGCCGCCGCGGATTTCCACGACGCCCGAGAGGGTTTTGCTTGTCCCGGCACCGCATCTGCGCCGCGGGGCGCGCCGGAGGCGACCGTTCTGACCAGAGCCTCCGAAGGGGCCTCGGGCTGGGAACGGCCCGGAAGAGTTCCCCCGCTCGCTCTGGAAGCGATCGCGGACTCCTTGCCCGGCATTCCGGCGCAGGCCCGCAAGTCCTCGATCAATTCGCCGCAGTTCCGATAGCGCTGCGCGGGTTCCTTGGCGAGCGCCTTCAGGACCACCGCATTCAGACTTTCGGGGAGGGACGGGTTAACGGTGGCCAGAGGCTCCGGGTCCTCGCGCATGATCTTGTACATCACGACGGCGATATTGTCGCCCCGAAACGGCCGCACTCCGGCCAGCATCTCGTAGAGCATGGCGCCGATCGAGAAGATGTCCGACCGGCCGTCAATCGTTCCGCTGGTGATCTGCTCCGGCGACATGTACGAGGGAGTCCCGACCACCCGGTTGCTGGCGGACGCCATCGTGGAGGTGATTTTGGCCAGCCCGAAATCCATCACCTTCACATGCCCGTCGGCGATCATGATGTTGCCGGGCTTGATGTCCCGATGAACCACGTGCCGTCCGTGGGCGTAATCGAGCCCCGCCGCAATCTGCTCCAGAATCGAGATCATCTCCACGAGGGCCATGGAACGCTTCGCCAGCATCTGCCCGAGAGTCTCCCCGCTCAGCAGCTCCATGGCGATATAGAAGATGCCGTTGTCCTCGCCGGCGTCGTAGATCGTGACGATGTTTGGATGCGTCAGATTCCCGGCCGCCTTGGCCTCGCGCCGAAAGCGTTCAACGGCTTCCGCTTCCTGGAGGTCCAGATGGATCGTCTTGATGGCGACCTCGCGGCCAATGTTGGGATCGAGCGCGCGGTAGACCACCCCCATCGCTCCACGACCCAACTCTCCCAGAATCTGATACCGGCCTATTTTGGTCAGGCTCATAACCGAGCACCGCCTATGCCGAACTGGAGATTTCCGCCAAATCCCTACTCTACCAAACTAGACGAAACACGGTTAGCAAAAAGCAGGCGTGTGGTTTTCGCGGAAACAACCTCTCGTCAGACTTGCGGGATTCGTTGCTATAATCACCTATAGAACTAGAGCCGCATTTCGAGGCGGTTTTGGGAGCAACTTCGAATGGCAGGCAACGCGGAGCGCAAGGTATCGGTTGTTATCCCCACGTGGCGCCGGGAAGACTTGCTCGGCCATTGCTTGCAGTCTCTTGGGAGACAGACTGTTACGGACTTCGAGACCATTGTGGTACGGAATGGGGCCGGCGCGGAGACAGACTGCGTCGCGCTGCCGCCGCAACCCAGGATCGTCCGCCTGCCTGCCAACCGCGGCTTTGGCGCAGGAGTGAATGCCGGAATTGCCCAGGGACGGTCGGCATACGTCCTGGTGCTGAATGACGACGTCGAGCTCGACCGGAACTGGATGGAGCGAACGGTTGCTTTCCTCGATAAACGTCCGGAAATTTCCTACTGCTGCGGGAAGATTTACCAGACCCAAGGGCCGCTGCTCGACAACGCCGGAGATGCGCTCTCGCTCGGCGGCTCGGCGTGGCGGCTCGGATTCGGCCGCCGCGACTCGGGCGACTTCGATCTCCCGCGCGCAGTCTGGGCCGTCTCCGGGACGGCCACCCTGTTCCGCAGGAACGTGTTCGAACAGGTGGGCAAGTTCGACGAGGATTTTTTCGCCTATCTCGAAGACGTAGACTTGTCGCTGCGGGCTGCCCGCGCCGGGTTGCGAGGATATTATCTTCCCGAAGCAACCTGCCGCCATCAGGGCGGCGCGACGCTGGGCGGTCCGGACTCGCCCGCGGTCATCCGCCTCCTGACGCGAAACCAGCTCCTGCTGCTGGTTAAGCATTACCCTGTACGCCTGCTGCTGCGGCTCGCCCCACGCATCGTCTGGGCGCAGATTCTTTGGGCGATGCTTTCGGTCCGGAAGGGACGGTTCACCGCGTATCTGGCGGGTCTGGCAGGTTTCCTTCGCCTGTTCCCCAGGGCCGTCCGACAACGCGTGACATGCAGCAGGGAGGAGGGGCAAGCTCTCCTGGCGCGGCTGCGCTGTTCGGAGCGGGAAATCTTTGCCGATGTCTTTGCCCCCCAGCGCGCCAAGCGTGACACGTTCTGGAGGCTCTACTTCGGACTCTTTCCCTTGCGGCGCAGTACAGAAGCCGCCGAGCCAAGGCAGGTGTCAGGTGTTAGGTGTTAGGTGTTAGGTGTAGGAACAAAGCGAAGCGACTCCCATGCTCTCTGCCGTCATTGTGACGTACAACTCGCGCGGCCACATCGGTCGTTGCCTGGACTCCTTGCAGGGCATGGCGAGGGAGATCGTGGTGGTGGACAACGCGTCCTCGGACGGCACGGCGGCCCTCGTCCGAGAGCGCTATCCCTCCGTGAAGCTCATTGCGTCGCAGGCGAATCTCGGTTTCGCCGCCTCCGCCAACCTGGGCTCTCGTCAATGCACCGGGGGCGGGCTCTTGTTTCTCAACCCGGACACGGTCTGCCTTGACCCTCTTGGCCCTTTGGAAGATGCGCTCGCGGCGCGCGAAAGTATCGCAGCGGTGGCTCCACGGCTGGTGAGTTCGGACGGACGAACGCAAGTCGGATTTACTGTTCGACGACTGCCCACGACCGCTTCCTTGCTCTTTGAAATTCTGCTCCTAAACCGCCTCTTCCCGGGCAATCCCGTCAACCGGCGGCACCGCTGCCTGGACCTCGAGCTGGACCGTCCCCAGGAGGTGGAGCAGCCGGCGGGGGCGTGTTTGCTGGTGCGCCGGGACCGCTTCGCGGATTGCTGCGGGTTTGACGAGGCCTTCTTGCCGCTCTGGTTCGAGGACGTGGACCTCTGCAAGCGCCTGCGCGAGCGGGGCGGGACGATCCTGTTTCTCCCCCAGGTTCGGGTCGAGCACCGCGGCGGCCATTCGCTCGATTCCGTCACATTTTGTGAGAAGCAGATTTACTGGTATCGTAACATGCTTTATTATGGGCGCAAGCACTTTCCCTGGAGGACTGGGTTCCTGCTCCGGGGAGCCCTGCTGGCAGGGATGGGGCTGCGAGCACTGGCGGAGCTGGGGGGGAGTCGGGCTGAGTTTCAAAATCCGCCGCGCAGGGAGCGCCTTCGGGCGTACTGGAAGGTAGCGAGGCTGTCGTTCGCCGGGAAAAACTTCGCAAGCCATAGCGCGGCTGCCGGCGAAAGAGATGTTCCGCCGAGGTTGTCCCGTTCAAACCAGGGTCGTTGGCTGAGTGAAAAATGACGCAGACCGCTAACCATCTCGTTTCTGTCACCATCGTCACCTACAACAGCGAACCGTTCATTGAGCGATGTCTCGACTCGGTGCTCGCACAGGAATGGCCCGCGCTGGAAATCATTGTCGTGGACAACGCCGGCCAGGACCGCACCCGGGCGCTGCTCGGCGGATACCGGGACCGCATCCAGCTGATTCTGAATTCCGAGAATCGTGGATTCTGCGCGGGGCAGAATCAGGCCATTCGACACACACAGGGAAGTTGGGTTCTGGCGCTGAATCCGGACGTCTGGCTGGCGCCGAATTTCATCGCATTGCTGCTGCAGGGAGGAGATCTCGACTCCCAGGTGGGAACGGTGTGCGGCAAGCTCCTGCGAGCGTTGCCGGGCCTCCAAATCCCCCCCGAGCGCCAGCTCGATTCCGCCGGGATTTACTTCACACCCACGTTCCGGCATTTTGACCGTGGATTTCATCTCGCGGACGGAAAAGAATACGACCAACCGGCTTTTGTTTTCGGTGCTACGGCGGCGGCTGCCTTATACCGCCGCAGCATGATCGAGGACATCAGCGTAGCAGGAGAATTCTTTGACGAGGACTTTTTCAACTATCGGGATGACGCCGACCTTTCCTGGCGCGCTCAACTCCAAGGATGGCGTTGCCTCTACCTGCCGCAAGCCATCGGGTATCACGTGCGCCGCGTTTCTCCCGAGCGCCGCCGGCAGCTCCCCGCGGAAGCCAATTTCCATTCGGTGAAAAACCGGTTCTTAATGCGCATTAAGAACGCCACCTGGCCGCTTTATCTTCGGAACTTTCTCCCCGTCACAGCGCGCGACTTGGCCATCGTGGGTTATTGCTTGCTCGCCGAGCGAGGCTCCTTGCCGGCCTTTTCCGAGGTCCTGCGGCGCTGGGGACGGATGCTCGCCAAACGCCGGGTCATTCAGGGACGCCGCCGCGTCTCGCACGCCTATCTCCAGAGCTGGTTCCGCTTTCGCCCGACCACGGTGCCGGTCACGCTTCCTTCCGGCCTGGCGCCGACGTTGACGGCTTCCCTCAATCGGGAGGCGTACCCCATTCTTACCCTGCGGACCACGAGGGCGGAGCCGGGCCAAGTCCCGCCGCTCTAAGCATGAAGATTGCCATCCTCGGCACTCGCGGCATTCCCGCCAATTACGGAGGCTTTGAGACGTTCGCCGAAGAACTCTCCTCCCGGCTGGTCGAGCGCGGCCACCGCGTGACGGTCTACGGACGGACCAACAACATTCGCTATGCAGGAAGCCATTACAAGGGCGTTCGGCTGGTCCTGCTGCCCACCATCCCGCACAAGTATTTCGACACCGTGGCCCACACCTTCCTCTCCGTGATCCATATCCTGCCCCGCGGCTTCGACGCAGTCCTGATTTGCAACGCGGCCAACAGCATCTTCTCGTTCTTGCCCCGCCTGGCTGGAATGAAGACGGTGGTCAACGTGGACGGGCTCGAACGCCAGCGCCGCAAATGGAATGCGCTCGGCAAGGCGTACTATCTGCTCTCGGAATGGTTCTCGACGTTTCTTCCGAACGCCATCGTCACCGACGCGCGGACCATCCAGGATTACTACCGGACCCGGTACGGGCGGCAGTCGCACTTCATCCCCTACGGGGCCGGCGCCGGGCGGGTCGAAAGCCGGGGAAGCCTCGAAGCGCTGGGCTTGCAGCCCCAGGAATACTTTCTCTACGTCAGCCGCCTGGAGCCGGAGAACAACGCGCTGTTGGTCGTGAAAGCCTTCGAGCAAGTCCTCACCGAAAAAAAGCTGGTCATGCTCGGCGATGCGCCCTATGCGGCGCAATACATCCGGGAGGTTCGGGCTACCTCCGATCCCCGCATCCTCTTTCCGGGCGCGATCTACGGACTCGGATACCGTGAGCTGCAGTCCCACGCGCTGTGTTACATCCACGCCACCGAGGTAGGTGGAACCCACCCAGCGCTGATCGAGGCCATGGGGTGCGAACGCTCGATCCTTTATCTCGACACGCCGGAAAACCGGGAAGTGGCGGGCGACGCAGCCATCGCCTTTCCCAGATCTGCGCAAGCCCTGGCGCAAGCCATCCACACCGTGTTGGAGGACGC
>CAYWWM010000024.1:0-12944 GCA_964461735.1 uncultured Solibacteraceae bacterium
ACGCGTAAGATCGTCGGCAGCGTCAGATGTTTATAAGAGACAGTTGCTCTTTTGTTTTTCGGCCACTCTGTCAAAGACAAATCGCACCTTCATTTCGGCCCGTAACCGTGCCGAAAGCCGGGGCGGCCCCACAATATTCAGCGTGTACCGGTATGCGATACCACGAAAGCCAGTCGAGCTGGATCCCTGGGACCAATTTGAGGCGCGCTTCGCCAACGTGCTTCTCTGTAAGAGGGAAACAAACAAGTTTATTGGGGACTTCTACAGTCCGCGGACTTGCCAGATAATCCAGGGGTCCGCCGGTTCCCTGACTGATCTTATCAAACCCCATAGCATTGACTATGTCTTTACTGACCCCCCGTATGGTGGACACATTGCCTACTTGGATCTTTCAACGATGTGGAACGCCTGGCTTGGATTCCAAGTGACCAAGACAGACCAGGAGCAGGAACTGATTGTCGGAGGAGAACTGCGGCATTCCAAAGAACACTACCTCTCTTTGCTTCGGGATAGTATTCAGCAGATATCGAAAGTCCTGAAAACCGGAGGTTGGTTTTCTCTTGTCTTCGAGCACAAAGATGTCTCATTCTACTCAGCGATTGTCGGGGCGGGGGAAGAAACAGGATTCCGTCACGCCAATACAGTCGTCCAATCTCTCGACGTCGTCTGGTCAATGCACAAGAAGAAGAACCCGCTGAATGTTCTTTCGGGAGAACTAATTCTTAACTTCCAAAAGAACGGTGCACGCAGGCCGAAATCCCTTCCAAGACATACTGTGGATTTGGAGCGTCTCATCGAGGAGGTTGCTCGCGAAAACATCGGAACACATGGCTCAGCCCGAACTGAGGATCTCTTTCATGGCTTCATGGTTCGATTGATGGATTCAAAGTTCGTGTATGACAAGAAGGTTACATTCGACTCGCTTGTGCAGGGTTTGCTATCGAGCGGGTTTCGATTTGACTTGAAAACGGGGAGGTGGCATTTAGGCGACACCCCCCCCAGGAGGCAGCCGATTTTACCGTTCCATTAGACCTGGCATATCATAATCTTTCACGTCATCATGACCAACGCTAGACGGCTTTAAACGACCACAACCATGCCGAAATTCTTTCTGACCACGCCGCTTTATTACGTGAACGCCGCGCCGCACTTGGGGCACGCCTACAGCACGATGGTGGCCGACACCATTCGCCGCTACCAGAAGATGCGCGGCTACGACGCCTTCCTGCTCACCGGCACCGACGAGCACGGGCAAAACATCGAGCGCGCCGCCAAGGCCGCCGGGATGCCGCCGCAGAAGTATTGCGACGAAGTGGCGGCCCTCTTCCGGAATGAGTGGCAGCCGCTGGGGATCGAATTCGACAGCTTCATTCGCACCACCGACGCCTCGCACACGCGCGGCGTGCTGGCGCTCTGGGCGCGCCTCGCGCAGGCCAAAGCCCCCGACGGACAGCCGGCCATCTATCGCGGAAAGTACGGCGGATGGTACTGCCAGCGTTGCGAAGTGTTCAAAGATGACTCGGAGCTGCGCCAGCCCGGCAACGTCTGTCTGGTCCACGAGCAGCCTTGCGAGTGGACCGAGGAGGAAAACCTCTTCTTCCGGCTCTCCGCCTATCAGGAGGCGCTGCTGGCGCTCTACGAGCGGGACCCCGAGTTCATCCGGCCCGAGACGCGCCGCAACGAAGTCGTGGCCTTCGTGCGCGGCGGCCTGCGCGATCTCTCGATCAGCCGCACCACGATTCAGTGGGGGATTCCCGTCCCCCAGACGCCGGAAGATACGGCCAAGCATGTCTTCTACGTCTGGCTCGACGCGCTCACCGGCTATCTGAGCGGCATCGGCTACGGGCAGCCGGACGCGGCCAAACCGGCGTTCGAGCGCCTCTGGCCTGCCGACTTGCAATTGGTAGGAAAGGAAATCTTGCGCTTCCACGCCGTTTACTGGCCGGCGTTCCTGATGGCCGCGGGGCTGCCGTTGCCGGCCGCCATCTTCGCGCACGGCTGGCTGCTGTTCGAAGAAAGCAAGATGAGCAAATCGAAGGGGAACATTCTGCGGGCCGTGCCCATTGGGGACGTGATCGGCGCGGACGCGCTGCGCTACTTTCTGCTGCGCGAGATTCCCTTCGGGCAGGACGGGAACTTTTCGCTCGAGGCGCTCGTCAGCCGTTACAACAGCGACCTCGCCAACGATCTCGGCAACCTGGCCAGCCGCGTGCTGACCATGATCACCCGCTACTTCCACCAGGAGATTCCGTATCCCTCGGCGCAGGCGCAGCACAGCGCGCAGGACCGGCGGATTCTGGAGATTGCCGAACAGGCCGCCGCGCGCTACGTCAGTTGCTTCGATCGGCTCGAGTTTGGCGCGGGACTCGACGCCGTGTGGGAGCTGATCGCCGCCGTCAACAAATATCTGGTCGAGACCGAGCCGTGGGCCTTGGCCGAGCGCGGCACGCAAGACGACCGCTCGCACCTCGCCACCATCCTCTACACGGCGGCGGAGGCACTGCGCGTCGCCACGGGCCTGCTCGCGCCGGTGATGCCCGACTCCACCGGAAAAATCTGGAGGCAGCTCGGCATCGGCTCCGATCTCTCCGCGCTTTCGCTCGACGATCTCAGGAAGACGCCGCTGCGCACGGGCGATAAGATCGGGAAAGTCGAGCCGGTCTTTCCGCGCCTGCCGAAAGAGGAAACCCTGGCCAGGCTCCAACAGGCGCAGGAAGCCTCCGCCAGAAGCCTCCCCGCGAAGGCCCCCGCCGCGGGATCGCCCTCCGAACAGCCGGTCTCCGCCGAGCGCATTAAGATTGACGACTTCCTGAAGGTGGACATGCGAGTCGGCGAAGTCAGAGCCGCGGAGCGCGTCAAGGGCGCTTCCAAGCTCTTGCGCCTCGAAGTGGACATCGGGACCGAAGTGCGGCAGATCGTCGCCGGAATCGCCGAAGCCTACGCGCCGGAATCGCTGGTCGGAAAGAAAGTCGTCATCGTGGCCAACCTCGAGCCGCGCAAGCTGCGAGGCATCGAGTCGAACGGCATGATCGTGGCCGCCTCGGTCGGCAAGGAGGACCGCCCCGTGCTCGTCACCTTCGTCGAAGACGTCCCGAACGGAGCCCGCCTGCGCTGATGCCTCCCGACTCAACCAAGCGTGCCGAACCAGCCCCGGAAACGGGGTCAATTTTGAGCGTCGCGAAAACCGAGAGAACCGAAGCAACCGAGAAAACCGAATTGTTCTCCCTGGCCGATTCGCACACGCACCTGGAGTCCTCCGAGTTCGACGGGGACCGGGAGCAGGTCTTCAAACGGGCCTGGGCGAGCGGCGTGCGATACCTCGTGGCCATCGGCAGCGGTTCGGGTCCGCACCGCTTGCGCGCGGGATTGGAAATGGCGGAGGGCCGCGACTGGGTGTATCCGACCATCGGCATCCATCCGCATGAGGCGCGCCTGGCGACCGAGGAGCATTTCGCCGAGCTCGCGCGGCTGGCAGCGGAGCCGCGGGTCATCGCGGTCGGCGAGATCGGGCTCGATTATCATTACGATCATTCGCCGCGCGACGCGCAGCAGACGGTGTTCCGCCGGCAGCTCGAACTGGCGGAGGCGAACCGCCTCCCCGTGGTGATCCACTGCCGCGAAGCCTGGCCGGATTGCCTGCGGATCCTCGAAGAGCAATGGAAGCGCACGGGACTGGGCGGCATCTTCCATTGCTTCAGCGGATCGTTCGACGACGCCCGCCGCGGACTGGATGCCGGATTCTATATTTCCTTTGCCGGCCCGCTGACGTTTCCGAAGGCTGCGGATTTGCGCGACGTGGCGGCGCGGGTTCCCTGGGACAGGGTCCTGGTGGAAACGGATTGCCCCTTTCTGGCGCCCGTGCCCCAGCGCGGAAAGCGCAACGAGCCGTCGTTTGTTCGTTATGTCGCGGAGCAGATGGGCATCGTGCGGGGCGTTTCGGCACAGGAGGCCGCCGCCGCGACCACGCGGAATTTCCTGACGTTTCTGGGCAAAATACGGCGCAGCGGACGATCCGCGGCGGCGGCTTCCTAAAACAAAGCTTGTGATTTTTGGCCGGAGCGGATACAGTAACTTCTCTCCATTCGCGGCGGGCTAACGGCATGAAAAGCGCGCATTCTTCTCCCATCCTGGCTCCCATCCTGGCCCCCATCCAGGCCTGGCAAGAAGTTCTGGAGTCCATACGTCCCGAATTGGACAGCGTCGAACAGCGCTTCCGGGCGGAGCTGGTGTCGAGCGTTCCGGCGGTGACGGCCATCGGGGAGTACTTGCAGGTGAGCGGCGGGAAGCGCCTGCGGCCTGCCCTGCTGCTTCTGGCGGCGAAACTGTTCGGCAAGACGCAGCCCTCCGCCATCGCCCTGGGCGCCGTGGTCGAAATGATCCACACCGCCACGCTGGTCCATGACGACGTGATTGACGCGGCCGACCTCCGCCGCGGCCGCCCGTCCACGAACTCCCGCTGGGGCAATCACACGAGCGTGCTGGCCGGGGACTGGCTCTATATGCAGGCGTTCCGCATCGCCGTGCAGGAGCGCAATTTCCACGTCCTCGACATCCTGATCGAGCTGACGCAGCAGATGGTGGAAGGCGAGCTGATCCAGTGGAAGATGATCGGGCGGCTGGATTTGACTGTGGACGAACACCTCGATCTGGTTTACCGGAAGACGGCATGCTTATTTGGAGCGTGCACCCGCCTGGGCGCGGTGCTGGCTGGACAGGATCGGGTGACCGAGGACCGGCTCGCGGAGTACGGAACCAACCTCGGCATGGCCTTCCAGTTGGTGGACGATCTGCTCGACTTCACGGCCAGCGAGGAAGTGCTGGGGAAACCCGTGGGCAGCGACCTCCGCGAAGGAAAAGTCACGCTGCCGCTCATCTATCTGCTCGACCGCTGCACGCCACAGGAGCACGACCAACTGGCCAAGGTCATGCAAGAGCGGGCGTTTCAAACCGTTCCGTGGGAGGAGTTGCTCGAACTGCTGCGCCGCTACCAAACCCCCGGCCGCGTGAAGGACTTGGCGAACCTCTATGCCCACAGGGCCCGCAAGAGCCTGGAAGGCGCCCCCGATTCTCCCTACAAGCAGGCGCTGGCTGCCCTCCCCGATTTTGTCGTGAACCGGGAAAGCTAGTGGAATCCCGGACCGGCGCGCGAGACCCGGCATGCGAACCCGCGAAACGGAAGTCAAGATTCGCATCGCCGACGCTGCCGCCGTGCGGAAGCAGTTGCGGGACCTGGGATTCCGCCCCATTCATCGCCGCTCTCTGGAAGAGAATGTTCTCTATGACACGCCCGACCGGGCGTTGCGCCGCCTCCGCTCCATCCTTCGCTTGCGGCAGTACGGCTCACGCTGGCTGCTCACCTACAAAGGCACGCCCGATCCGGACCAGACCTACAAGTCCCGCGTGGAATTCGAAACCGAGGTCGCGGAGCCGCGCGCCGTTCGCGCCATTTTCGGGGCGCTCGGTCTGCGGCCCGTCTTTCGGTATCAGAAATACCGCGTGCAGTATGCCAGGCGGGCCCAGGAGCGCGGGAAGCGGGGTGGGGAAGTATCGCTCGACGAAACGCCGGTGGGTGACTTTCTGGAGCTGGAGGGGAGCCGCGCCTGGATTGACCGCGTGGCGCGCCAGTTGGGGTTTTCGCGCCGCGACTACATTACGGCTTCCTACGGCGCGCTCTATCTCGAAGATTGCCGGAAGCGAGCCGTGCCGGCCGGAGACATGGTGTTTGCCGCGCCGCGCGAGCGATCCCGCCGTCGGGCCCGGAGCGCCTGAACCGAATGGGAAGCTTGCCAGTGGAAAGACCCGTTACGCGCCGCGCGGCCCACTCGGCGGCCCATCGCCGGACTGCTTCTCGCTGCGCGCCTTCGTGGTCTGGTCCATATAGTACATCCCTCCAAACGTCGCCAGCAGAATCAGCCACGAAATCATCAGTACCAGAGTGAAGCCTTCCACAGTCCCCTCGCCGTCCCGGTTTTCTGAACCGGATTCCTCCACGGCCTCGGCGCGCTGAAGAGCATGAGCGATTGCGCACCAGATCGCCGGGCTCAGGAATCTATAGCCCGAGTATACAGGAACCCGGTTCAGGGGAGCAAATTCCGCTGTACGTCTCCGTCGCAGAGTCGGGTCCCGCGCTGTCCCAGCGTTTTTCTTACTGGGAAGCTTGGAGGGGGCTTATTTGCTTGACTTGGGAAATCGCTTCTCGCTAGCATCCAAGAAGGCGGTCCGGATCGAAAAGATCGAGCGGAGTCAACGAGATGGCGGCGGAAACCCGGTGGTTGGAGCGCATTGTCGGCAACAAACGAATCGAGTTGGAAGTGGCTCGCACCCAGACGCCCCAGTCCTTGCTTGAAAAAAAGATCGCCCCGCGCACGCCCGGTGCCTTCCGGATGGCGCTCCTGGGCCGCAGTGGCACACAGCCGGAGCTGGCCATTATCGCGGAACTCAAGCAGAGGTCTCCTTCGCGAGGATTGTTGTGCCCGAACTATGACCCGGCGGCGATTGCCCGCGGCTATCGCCGGGCCGGCGCGAGCGCCCTTTCGGTGCTCACCGATCGCGAGTTCTTTGGGGGCTCGCTCGACCATTTGTGGGAGGCCAAGGCGTCTGCGTCGCTCCCCGTTTTGCGCAAGGACTTTACCATTGCCGAGTACCATCTCTACGAAGCAGCCGTGGCCGGCGCCGATGCGGTCCTGCTGATTGTCGCCGTTCTGGAGCCGCCCGAGCTCGAGCGTCTCCACTCTTTGAGCCGGACTCTGGGCCTCGACGCGCTCGTGGAAGTGCACACGGCGGCAGAGCTGCAAATTGCGCTCGATGCCGGCGCCGAAATCATCGGCGTGAACAACCGCGACTTGAAAACTTTCGAGGTGTCGCTCGATACTTCCTTCCGGCTGATCGAGCGAATTCCCGACGGGGTCGTGGCGGTCAGCGAAAGCGGGCTACGAACCGCGGGCGACTTGGAACGGCTGCGCGCCGCCGGCTTTGCTGCATTTCTCATCGGGGAGCGGTTCATGACGGAGCCCGACCCCGGCGCGGCCCTGGCCCAGCTCCTGTCCGAAGCAACGGCGAGGGCAGCCATTCATTAGAAGCACGGGAGGACGCCAGAGGATATGGGAGTCGTTCAGATCAAGATTTGCGGCATGCGTCGCGCGGAAGAAGTCGAAGCGGCGGTCGAAGCAGGCGCCGACTTGCTGGGCTTCAACTTCTGGCCCGGAACGTCGCGGTACATCCCGCCGTCGGAAGCGGTTCCCTTAATCCGCTCGGTTCCCAGCCACGTCTGGACGGTCGGAGTCTTTGTGGACGAAGCGCCGGAGCGAGTCCTTGAGATCGCGGCCATGACGGGCGTTGCGGCACTCCAATTCCACGGCAGCGAGTCCTCAGAGTATTTGGAGCGCCTCGGGTCCTTGCGCAAGATCAAGGCATTCAAAGTTACCGAGGAGTTTCGAACGCGCCACCTCGAGCCTTTCTCGTCCGCGTATGCCTTCTTGCTCGACGGCTGGCTTGCCGGAGGCCTGCCGGGAGGGACGGGAACGGTCTTTGACTGGTCCCACGCCCGGCGAGCAGCCAGCTTTGGCAAGGTGATTGTAGCCGGTGGCCTGAATGCGCGGAACGTCACGGCGGCTATCCGACAGGCGCAGCCCTGGGGAGTGGACGTCTGCTCCGGAGTTGAAACCACGCCCGGCCAGAAGGACCCGAAACTGATTCGGGACTTCATCCGCGTGGCGCGCGAGGCCGAGCATCAGGTCCCCTCCCGCGAGCTCGACACCTTGGCTTTGCTGCGCCGAAAGCCGGCGACCTCCTGACGTTCTCCAATTCCATGAACCCATCGAATCCATCGCAGCCATCGAAAGCAGCAAACGCGAGTGCGTTGCGCGGCGAGGGCAACTCCCACGGCCGGTTCGGATCCTTCGGCGGCCGCTTCGCTCCTGAAACGCTGATGCACCCGCTCGAGGAGCTGGAGCAGGCTTATCGCGCCGCGCAAGCCGATTCCTTGTTTCACCAGGAACTGGATTTCCTGCTCCGCAACTATGCAGGTCGCCCGACACCGCTCTATCACGCCCGGCATCTCAGCGAGCATCTCGGCGGAGCGCGCATCTACCTCAAGCGCGAAGACCTCTTGCACACCGGAGCGCACAAGATCAACAACTGCCTCGGCCAGGCTCTGCTGGCCCGGCGGATGGGCAAGCGCCGCCTGATCGCCGAGACGGGCGCGGGCCAGCACGGCGTGGCCACGGCGACGGTGGCGGCACTGCTCGGATTCGAGTGCGGCATTTACATGGGCGAGCGCGACATGGCCCGCCAGCGCCTGAACGTCTTTCGCATGCGCTTGCTCGGCGCGGAAGTGACGCCGGTGCGGGCCGGCAGCGCCACACTCAAGGAGGCCATCAGCGAGACCATGCGCGACTGGGTCACCAACGTCGCGACGACTCACTACCTGCTCGGCTCCGTGCTCGGCCCGCATCCCTATCCCACCATCGTGCGCGATTTCCAGACCGTGATCGGGCGCGAGGCCCGGCGGCAGATCCTCGAAACCGAGCAGCGCTTGCCGGACCTTCTGCTGGCGTGCGTCGGCGGCGGCAGCAACTCCATCGGACTCTTTTACGAGTTCCTGAACGATCCGGGCGTGGCGATGGTCGGCGTCGAAGCCGGGGGCCGCGGGCCGGCGCTCGGAGACCACGCGGCTCGCTTCGACGGCGGCAGCCCCGGCGTTTTACATGGCACCTATAGCTATGTCTTGCAGGACGACATGGGGCAAATCTCGACCACGCACTCCGTCTCCGCCGGTCTCGACTACGCCGCCGTCGGGCCCGAGCACGCCATGCTCCACGACGCCGGGCGGGTCGAGTACACCTCCCGTAATGACGAAGAGGCTCTCGAAGCCTGCCGTCTGCTCAGCCGGACCGAAGGGATCATTCCCGCGCTTGAATCCGCCCACGCCGTCGCTGAAGTTGAGCGCCGCGCTCCGTCCGCCTCCGGCCAGATTTTCCTCGTCAACCTCTCCGGCCGGGGGGATAAGGACATGGAAATCCTGGAGCGGGAGTTGAAGTTGTAGCCTGCTGTCCGGATCGTGCCCACGAAGGGAGGCGCAAGATGCAGCAGTACAATGTTTTTCACCCACTCGTCCTCTCCTTCTATTCGCGGTCCCTGTACCTAGATGTCGGCAGAAATTGGAGTGGAAGCGGTTTCCGTTATCTCCTGGTCCTTTTGACCGTCGCGTGGCTTCCCGCGATTGTACAAATGCATCAGGGCTTGCAGCAGTGGATCGAGAACGAGGGACTGGAATACACAAAACAGATTCCGAAAATCACAATCCAAAACGGCGAGGTCTCTACCGACGTAGAAACACCGTATATCATCCGACATCCACAAACCAATCAAGAAGTGATCATCATAGACCTCAGCGGAACGTACACCTCACTGGAGGATACGGAAGCTATGGTTCTGCTTACGAATTCAAAGGTATGGGGAAGGCAGGAAAATAGGAACGAATGGCGCGTATATGATTTGTCCGGTGTTGAACTGTTTACACTGGACCGCGATCAGGCCGAATCCTGGTTACGGCTCTTTGGAAATTGGTTTGGACTGCTGGCGTTTCCGTTAATGGTTGCCGGTTCGTTCGCTTACCGGGCCGTTCAGGCGCTCCTTTATGCCGCCATCGGCCTTGGATTTGCGAAGAGGTTGAAGGTGAAATTGAGCTATCAGACCCTCGTCCGCCTTTCCGTCATCGCTATTACGCCAGCAGTGGTGCTCTCCACTATCGTCACGCTCTTTCGACTCGAGATTCCTTTGGTCACTCTTTTCTACTTTGTGATTGCCATGTGGTATCTCTATTGGGGTGTTCAGGCCAACCGCGAGAATGGACCTTTCGCTGCTGTGGATATTGCGTAAAATGAGCGGGAATTGAAGTTGTAGAGACGAGTCGTTCCCAGCGCGTGGTGGAAGCGACGGATGCCATTCGCGCCGTGTCTCTGACTGGTGGGAGTTTTTCGATTGGTAGAGAATGAAGAGGCGTAGGTTGAATGTTCAAGATTGTTGAAGCTATCGGCACTGGCTGCGCTATCACGACGGGGTCGAAGGCGAAGTGGACCTGTCCGACCTTGCTGGGCGGGGCGTGTTTGCGGCATGGAATGAGCGCAAGTTCTTCGAGTCGGTGAGAATTGAGGAGCGCGGAGCCCTTGCCTGGGGGGAGTCCCTGGATCTGTGCCCGAACGCGCTCTATTGTCGCATCACCGGCAAGACCCCTGAAGAGGTTTTCGCGAAATGATGACAACTCGCTACGTTTACTGGCAGGAAGATGACATGTGGTTGGGCTACCTCGAAGAGTTCCCCGACTACTGGACGCAAGGTGTTTCTTTGGAGGACTTGCGGGAGCATCTCAAGGACTTGTACAACGATTTGACTTTCGGGGTGATTCCGAATGTGCGTCGGATTGGCGAGGTAGAGGTAGGGAGCGCCAACCGTGGCGCAGGAGGGTACGATGGGAAAAATTAACTGGGGACGGGTTTTCTTGGGCGGTCTGCTGTGCGGGCTGGTGGCAAACGTGCTGGGGATACCGGGATGGCTTCTCTACAGCGAAGAGTTGAGGGCAGCCATAGCGCCCGAGCGGCCGTTTCTGACACCTGAGCTCATGGCGATCGCCATCACTGTGTTCTTTGTGCTGGGGATCGTGACTATTTGGCTGTATGCCGCTATCCGTCCTCGCTACGGCCCTGGGCCAAAAACAGCAGCTATTGCAGGCTTCGCCGTGTGGCTCATTGTCATCCTGGCGGATGCCATTTGGGTCTCGGCGGTGCGGGTCCCAATCCCCCTGGCTGCGATGGCCGTCGGCGCATACCTGGTGATCATGGTTGTGGCGACGGTGGTCGGTGCCTGGCCGTACAAGGAGTGAGCGGGGAGGCTTCCCTGGGTTTGAGAGTGACCTAGAGATCAAGGCCCTATTGTAGGGAGACAAACCCGAGACTATGTCAACTCGGATCGGACACCGCTGGGCTGAACTGCGCCGCCAGAACGCCAAGGCGCTGATCCCCTTCCTGATGGCGGGCGATCCGGACATTCCCACGAGCGTCGAAGTCGTGCTCGCGCTGGCGCAGGCTGGCTCCGACATCATCGAGCTGGGGGTTCCGTTTTCCGAGCCGATCGCCGACGGCCCGGTCGTGCAGCGCGCTGGCGAGCTGGCGCTCCAGAAGGGCGCATATTTGCCGGCCATCCTCGACATGGTGCGCGAAATCCGCCGCCGGTCCGAAGTCCCGCTGTTGCTCTTCAGTTATCTCAATCCGGTGTTGCGATACGGTCTCGAACGCTTCGCCGCGGACGCCGTGGCGGCCGGCGCGGACGGCGCGCTGATCACCGATCTGAGCGTCGAGGAGGCCGCGCCGTTTGTCGCCGAGATGCGGCGGCGCGGCCTCGACACCGTGTTCCTGGCCGCGCCGACCAGCACCGACGAGCGCTTGCGGCGCGTGGCCGAGCTTTCGACCGGGTTCGTCTATGCGATCACGCGCATGGGCGTGACCGGGGCGCGCGAGCAGCTCTCGGACGCCATCGCTCCGCTCGTCAAACGGCTGCGCGCCTGCACGCCGCTTCCCATCGCAGCCGGCTTCGGCATCTCCCGCCCGGAGCACCTCGCCGAGCTTGCGCCGCTGGTGGACGGCGTGGTCGTCGGCAGCGCCCTGGTCCGCTGCCTGGAAGAGCATATCGAGAACCCCGCGCCGCACGTCGCAGAAATGGCGCGATGGCTGAGAGAAGGGTTCGAAGCAAAGGAGTCAGAAGTCAGAAATCAGAAGTCGGAATGAGCGGATCCACGACCTGTTATTCGGAAGTTGCCCTACCCCGGCACGGAGCGGACGCGGTCTTCGTGGAAGAATTCCTGGATCAGCTCATCGGCGCAGCCGGAGAGTTCGTCGGGGGTGCCAAAGAATCCCACGCGGCCGGCTTCGAGGAACATCATGCGATCAGCAACTCGCCGCGCCAGCCGCGTGTCGTGCGTGACGACCACCGAGGTTAGCTTCAACTGCCGCTTGAGCCGCTCGATCAGGTCCTCGATGTGCTGAGACATCAATGGGTCCACCATGGTGGTCGGCTCGTCGTAGAGAATCGCCTCGGGCTGCGCGGCCAGGGCGCGCGCGATGGCCGCGGCCCGCTTCATGCCGGTGCTCAAGTTGGAAGGAAACTCCTCCGCCAGCTCGCGGATTTCGAGCAGGTCCAGCAGCCCCAGCACGACTTCTTCGATGTTGCTCTCGTCGTAGCCGCGCGTCTCGCGCAGGGGGAACGCCACGTTCTCGAAAATCGTGAGCGAATCAAACAGCGCGCCTGACTGGAAGACCATCGTGACCTTTCGGCGGATGCGCTCCAGCTCGCGCTCCGGATACTCCGTGATGTCCTCCCCGGCCACCCAGATGCGGCCCGCGTCGGGTTTCAGGAAGCCCATGATGTGCTGCAACGTCACGGACTTTCCGACGCCGCTGCGACCCAGGATCACCAGCGTTTCGCCGGAGTCCGCAAAGAAGCTCACGTCTTCCAGCACCTGCTTCTCTCCGAACGCCTTAAACACGTTCTCGAACGCAATGTAGTGGCTCGACATGTCAGCGCTGTCCCGCTCGGCTTTCTCTCAGTTCGGGCGCGGCGGGCGGATTCGGGAGCGCTTCCAGCAGCTCCCGGCACGCCCGTTCGTACTCTTCCCGCGTATTCAGGTTCTGAAACAATCGTCCTTTCGGATCGTAGCGGCCCCACTCCGCCGGCGGAAGCGCCTGCAGCCGCAGCTCTCGAAAGACATCGCTGATTTTCCGGCGCCCCGCTTCGAGCGCGCGCTCGATCGGGGCGAGGCAGGAGCGTTTGTACACGGCGCACAACGGCTCGTAGCCATACTCCACTGATTCGGGAACCACCGCGTCGGCTTCCGTTCTCCCGTAGTGCAAGATATCTTTGCGGACGCGGGGCCGCTGGGCGGAATTCACGCC
>CAYWWM010000025.1:0-12914 GCA_964461735.1 uncultured Solibacteraceae bacterium
GCGTACAGGTAAGCGTGTCTTGCACGTGACCCCGGAGATAGGAGGGCAGGGAATAGATCATGGGGCTGAGCAGGACGTTGATTTTCTTCTTGAGGCCGAAAATCAGTTCGCCGTAGTGGCCGCTGATGCACTTGACGGGGTAGCAGCAGTCCACCGTGCCGCGCCCTTTGCCGAACTCGCGGCCCTGTTCTTCCGAGGTGTCCGAGCTGAAGACGATATTCTCGGACTGCAGGCCGAGGTCGCGGAGAAAGCCCACCCAGAACTGGTGGGTGTTCCAGACGTTCAAGACTTTGGGGATTCCGACCCGCAGGTTCGAGCGGTCCTTAGGCTGGGACGGTGGTGCGCCGGAAGCCTTCTTTGCGAACCAGGTCGGCAACGTTAGGAAAGGCATCTTTGGTTTTCTCGATTTCGGCCTTGATGGCCTTCATTTCGTTCAAATCTTCGACCAGACCCTTGGGGCAGGAGTTGTTGACGATCACGCGCTCCCAGCCCAGTTCGAGGGGCACCTTGCTCCAAGTGCGGCCCTTGCCGTTGGGCAACTGCACGTCAATGAAGCTGCGCTGGCAGCTCACGGGGCACCAGTGGCAGACGGTCTCGACCGCCGTAGTCGTTTTGTATTCGAGCTTCTCGATGATGTCGAATCCCTGGAACCTGCTCTTGCCGCCGGCCTGCCACCAGTCGAGCGAAACGAGCGCCGCGCCGATCGCTCCGGCCTCGCCGGAATAGGGATGAACAACGATGTCGGCATCGGGGACTTTCGACTTGATGAAGTCCACCTGCGTCTTGACGACTGCCAGGTTCTTGTGCGTGCCGCCCTGCAGGATGTACTTCTTGCCAACGGAAGTCAGGTTGTTGAGGCCGCCGGCGTAAATCCAGACATTGAGCGGCAGGATGGCGCACAGCCCGGCGAGGATTTCCGACGCCTGCCAGCCTTTGCGCTGCTGGTTCACGATGTCGCTTTGCAGAAAGACGCCGCAGCCCATCGAAAGCTGCGGCATGGCCTGGGCCTCGAATGCGCCGTCGGCCATGGCGCTCATCGGGATGCCGAAGCGCTCGGCGACGCCTTGGAGAAACGCGCCGTTGCCGGAGGAACACTGCGAGTTCAGGCGGAAGTCGGTGACGGTGCCGTTGTTCAAGAGCATGATCTTGACGTCCACGCCGCCCACGTCGCAGATGCAGTCGGCGTCGGGGAAGTAGTGGAGGCCGGCGGAGGCATGAGCGATGGTCTCGACCACGGCGCAGTCGGCTCCCAGGATGCCCTTCAGGAGGTCCTTGCCGTAGCCGGTGATGCCCAGGGCGAGCATTTCGCCATCGCCAAGCGCCGCGCGAATCTGCCGGAAGAGGTCCTTGGCGTCCTCGATGGGATTGCCCTTGCTCAAGGCGTAGCAGGAGAAGACCAGTTCTTTGTCGGGCGAGAGGCAGACGGCCTTGGCGGTCGTCGAGCCGAAGTCGCAGCCGACCACGACGCGGGAAAGTTTGTTGCGTTTCTCCGCTTCCGTCACTTCGACGTGAGCGGCTTTGCCGTTCCCGTTGCCATTCGCGCTGCCGTTAGCCTTCCCATTGCCGTTCCCATGGCCATTGTCGCCGTAGCGGGCTTTGAAGGCTTTGAGCTCCTCGATGGTCTTCCAGAGGGCGACGCTGCCTTGCTTTTTCTTTTCCTCGTGCTGGCCTTCCTCGATCCACCAGCGTAGCTTCTCTGTGCCGAGGTAGGTCCCTACGCCGACCGGCTCGCGTAACCCGACCTCGATGCAGCCTTGTGCCGCGTAGTAGAGGGCGTCGGCCGGAACCTGGATCAGGTCTTCGACGGATTTGCCGGCGGGCAGTGCAACCTTGCGCTCTTTCCAGACTTTCGCCAAGTGGTGCCGCCAGGCTTCCTGCAAGCCCTTGAAAAAGAGATTCGGGCCGCCGAGCAGGAGGATTTCCGGGAGGGGCGTATTGCCGCGCGTCAGAGTGGCGAGGTTTTGATAGACGACCGCCTCGAACAACGACGCGATAATCTCGTCCACGGTGACGCCGGCCTTCAGCAGAGTGTTCGAATCGGCCTCGGCAAAGATGCCGCACTTGCTGCTGATCTTGTGGAGCGTGTAGCCGTTGTAGCCCATCTGGGCGAGTTGCTCGGTGGGAATCTGGAGCTTGCGGGCCGTCTTCTCGATGAACGTGCCGGTGCCGCCGGAGCAGGCGCTCTGCATCAGGACTTGCTTGCTCTTCGAGTCGCCGCTGCCGCTGAAGAAGATCGTCTTCATGTCTTCGCCGCCGATCTCGCTGACGAAGCGGACGTCCGGGTGCACCTTCTCGACCGCCGCGGCGACGGCGACGACCTCCTGGACCACTTTGCCTCCGGCCAGAGGCGCTATGCCTCCGGAGCCGGACCCCGTGAAAAACACGCAATCGCGCTGCGGCGTCAGGCCGTGGTCCTTCTCCAGCGTGGCCAAGAATTGGAGCACCTTCTCGGCCTGCTTGGTGTTGTGCCGCTCGTAGGCCTGCGCCAGGACCTGTCCCGACGACGTAGCCAGAACGTACTTGCAGGTGGTGCTCCCTACGTCAATGCCGCAGATCTTCCAGTCGCCTTCGCGCGAGCGCGCGGGGGCGGCGGGAGCGGGGTCAACACGCCCGGAGGAGGGGAGTGGTTTCAACTGGTAAAGATGGTCTGTAGCATTGGCCACTAGAAAGTCTCCGCTGTGCGGATGCCGCCGCGTCTTGCCCTGGGGAGCGCGGTCCCGTATTCCGGAATCAACAGCACCCCGCAGGGGCGTGAGCCGACACGCCCGCCGGAGCCGCGCCGCGCTGCGCCAGGTGCGCCACGTAGTTGGCTCCCGTGCCCGCGTAGCCCATGTGGGGAACGCGATAGGTTGCCTTGCACACCTCCGGATGGCGAGCCTCGTACTGCCGAATTGCCTCGACGGTCAGCCCGGTTTTTTCGAGCACGTCCTCGAAGTCGCGCTGGGCGCGCTTCTTGGCTTCGGTGAGGATCATCTGGCAGCGGGAGAGGGCGTGGATTTCGGCGTCGCCCTTGATCTCGATCGGCGCGTAAAGCATGTCGGGATAGCGGCCCAGAACGTTCGCCATCGAGCCGACCGACATCGTATTGGGCATGCAGGAGTACGGCGTCAGCTCGCAGATCATGTGGGCCTTCTTGTGGTGATAGGCATGGAGCGCCTTGCCGATCAGCAAGTGGCCTTCGCCGCCGCGCAGCTCGAAATGATAGAACGGCTCGGCCAGGTTCTTGAGCTCAATCTGGTCGGGAAGCTCATTGGGTAGATTCGCCAGCGCCTTGCGGAAGCGGTTATAGGTTCCGTTGTACATCCGTTCCACGACTTGCAGCACGGCCAGCTTGATCTTTGCGTTGCGGGTCATCTCCTGGCGTTTTTCGAGCTTCCGGATCGCCGGGTGCATCAGGTAATGCAGCCACACAGCGATGGGCGGCGGAATGGTCTCGGCGCCCTCTTGCTCGAGCCAGCGCTTGATGTTGTAGTTGCCGTCGCCTTCGTGCGTCTGGAGCCAGAACTCGCCGGTGATCTTCACCTTCGGCTTGGCCTGGAGCCGGTCCACCTCGATGGCGTCCCACATCTTGCGCACCTTGCGGAGCGCGGAGGTGAAATAGCCGGTCGTCAGGTGCCAGGTCAGCATCGCCCACTTGTTCTCCTTGATGGGGCGGTCGCGATAGACCTGATAGAGGTACTCGATGCTTTCCTGCAATACCTTGTCGGTCTGGCCGGGCGTCACCTCATACGGGCGGATCATGTATTCGAGGTCCGTCAGAACGTCGGCGCAGAGGATAGACCAGATGAGGCCCATGCTGAGCGGCAGATTGATTTCAAGACCGCCACCGTCTGCCGCTCCTTGGTCGAGCTGATCCTGGGCCAGCAGGAAGAGCCGGAAGTCGCGCATCCCGAGGCCGTCCAAAGCCATCGTGTAAGATTCGTGATACTGCCCAAAGCGGCACGGCCCGCAAGCGCCCGCGGTGAGGAAGATGTACTTGTTGGCAACTTCCTCTTTGGGACGCTGCTTGGTTTCCGATTTCAGGAAGTTGACCAGGTTCCCCGTCGTGAAGATGGTTGGGCAACAGGCGCCGACGTCAATCAATTCCTTGCCTGCGTCGAGGTCCGGACGCGCCACGTTCGGCAGAGGCATGGCGTTGTAATTCATGTTCTGCATGACCCCTTGAATCAACCGCTCATGTTTCCACGTCAGCCCCCCGTAGAGGATCGTGACGTCCTTGCGCTCCGCGCGCGTGAAGGGTCTGGGCTTGTACGCCTGATAGTGAGACACGGTCGGTTCCGTCATTGTCGCCATGAATCGCCTCCTTCGCTATCCTTGAATCCGAATCTGAGTCCGCCAGTAACTTTTCCGGCTTCCGGACGAGCTTCCCCGCGCAGGGTCATCCGTGCATTCGCTGCCCAATCTACAAGGGCCAACCCCCCGCTTGCCATACCTAATATGACGGTTTCCCGGCTGTCACATCCCCCGGAGGGCTTCTTCGACGAGCCTGCCAGGGGACTTCCTTACAGAGGATACACTAACGCCTCCGCTGCTGGGGCCAAAAATCGGAAAATCCGCCAATCTGGTAGAGATTACTATCGGAAAGGAAAATATACAAGATGAAGACGAGAATTATCCTGGGAAGGATAGAAATTGATGACGGTTCCTGCTGCGACTGCGAAGGATTGATTGACAAGCACACGAGCTTCCGGCTAACATCGCTGCATCACTCTGCCCACGGAGAGCCCACGGAAAGCTTGCAGCGAAGCGGGCAGGGAACACCACGGAGACGGAGTCAACTTTCATGGCCAAGGCAAAGAAGGTTTCTGCGGGGCGTCGAACTTTCCTGAAGATCGCTGCCGGCGGCGCGGCGGCGCTGGTTGCTAAACCGAGCCTGGCCCCGGCGCAGCAGAACGGCGGGGCGCCGCGGTTCGTAGATGAGCCGCAGGGCGATACCCATGTCCAGACGGCCGAGCGGACCGGGTCGGAC
Organism: uncultured Solibacteraceae bacterium; assembly: GCA_964461735.1. Lineage (GTDB taxonomy): Bacteria > Acidobacteriota > Terriglobia > 2-12-FULL-54-10 > 2-12-FULL-54-10 > CAYWWM01. The sequence continues at coordinate 4,970 of CAYWWM010000025.1, forward strand.
TTTATGGTGGATGTCATCAAGTCGCTCGGAATCGAATACATTACCTCGAACCCGGGATCGAGTTTCCGGGGCCTGCACGAATCCCTCATCAACTACGGCGGAAACCGCAGCCCCGAGTTCCTGACCTGCTGCCACGAAGAGTCCTCCGTCGCCATGGCCCAGGGATACTTCAAGGTGGAAGGCAAGCCGCTCGTCATCCTGGCCCATGGCACGGTCGGATTGCAGCACGCCGCGATGGCGATCTACAACTCCTACTGCGACCGCGTGCCGGTCTACATCATGCTCGGGAACACCATTGACGCCACCGAGCGGCGGCCCGGCACAGAGTGGCATCACAGCGTGCAGGACGCCGCCGCCATGGTCCGCGACTTCACGAAATGGGACGACAACCCGATCTCGCTGCCCCACTTTGCCGAGTCCGCCGTGCGCGCGTATAAGATCGCCATGACGCCACCGATGCTCCCGGTGGTGCTGGTTCTGGACAGCACGCTGCAGGAATTTCCGATTGCGAGCGACGCCAAGTACCGCATTCCGAAACTGACATTGACCTCGCCTCCGCAAGGAGATTCCGGGGCCGTGGCGGAGGCCGCTCGCCTTCTGGTGGCCGCCGAGAATCCGGTGATCGTCGCCGACCGGCTGGCTCGCACCGAAGCCGGATTGCGCTATTTAGTGGAACTTGCCGAGTTGCTGCAAGCCCCCGTGCTCGACGAGGCCGGGCGCATGAACTTCCCCAGCCGCCATCCCCTGAACCAGACGGGGCGCGATCGGGCGGTCATCGGAAACGCCGATGTGATCCTGGGTCTGGAAATGACCGACTTCTGGGGGACCACGCATCAGCTCAGCGATCAGTTGCATCGGCGGTCCCGGCCCGTAACGCGCGACGGCGCGAAGTTGATCCACATCACCGCCGGCGATCTGTATGTCAAGAGCAATTACCAGGACTTCCAGCGGTTCGCGGAACTCGACGTGGCCATCGGGGCCGACGCCGAAGCGACGCTGCCGGCGCTGATCGAGCAGGTGAAACGCCTCGCCAACGCCGACCGCAAGCGCGCGTTCCAGGATCGCGGCGCCAAGCTCGCCGCCGAGCACGCCCAATTGCGCGAGCGGTTCCGCACCGATGCGTCGTACGGTTGGGACGCCAGCCCCATCAGCACCGCCCGTCTGTCCGCGGAGCTGTGGGCGCAGATCAAGGACAAGGACTGGTCCCTGGTCTCGAATTCCGAAGGGGCCAGCAACTGGCCGCGGCGGCTGTGGTCCTTCGAAAAGTACTATCACCACATTGGCGGCTCCGGGGGAGCCGGAGTCGGCTACAACTCTCCGGCTGCAGCCGGCGGCGCCTTGGCCAACCGCAAGTACGGGCGGCTGTCGGTCAACATCCAGAATGACGGCGACATGATGTATGCCCCCGGAGTGCTCTGGACTCTTGCGCACCACAAGATTCCGGAGCTGATCGTCATGCACAACAATCGCGCGTATCATCAGGAGACCATGCATCTGCAACGCATGGCGAACCGCCACAACCGGGGGGTCACGGCCAAGAGCGTCAATACGGGCACGACCATTGACAACCCGAACATCAATTACGCGCAACTGGCGCAGAGCATGGGCGTCTACGGCCAAGGGCCGATTTCCGACCCCAAGGACCTCGGGCCTGCTCTCCGACGCGCCATTGAAGTGGTCCAGCGCGGGGAGCCGGCTTTGGTGGACGTCGTGACGCAGCCGCGCTAAAGTCTCAGGTGTTAGGTGCTAGGTGCAAGGTGTCAGGTTTTAGGGAAAACTGCGTGGAACCATGGGGAGGCGAGTGTGAATCGTTATAAGTCAGGTCGCGTTTTCGCTGCGGCACTCCTGATTGCAGCGGCAGCGCTGATGCTTGTTCTTCCGACGGCCGGCGCGCAAGCCCAAGCCGGAGCGCAGAGTGGGCAGGCCGCGCCAGCCGGGAATGCCGAGAAAGGGAAGCAGCTCTATACCAATTACGGCTGCTACCAATGCCATGGCCGGGAGGCGCAAGGAGGCGTCGCCGGACCGCGCATCGGGCCCAACCCGATTCCCTTGCCGGCGTTGACCCGCTATGTCCGCCAGCCGGCCGGACAGATGCCGCCCTACACCGAGAAGGTTGTCACCGACGCGGAGTTGGCCGACATTCATGCCTTTCTGCGGTCGCTTCCGCAGCCGAAGCCGGTGCGCGAGATTCCCTTGTTGAACAACTAGGGGGCCTTCCGTATTTGGCAGCCACGGTGCGCATTTCGTGCCGCCTTGCGACACGCTCTGGGCCGCCAGCAAAGTCGAACGGTGGGTTCTTTCCCGGAACGATCCAGAACAAGCCCACGGCAGAAACGACATGCCGTGGCTACCCGTATCCTTTATCGGAAGGAGATTCCGGATGAGTTCAAGATTGTTTCGACAGTTGGCGACGCTCGCCGCGTTTGCCGTTTTCGCGGAAATCGCGACGGCGCAAATCCCGTCGCCTGGCTTGCTCGTCGTGAATAAAGACGAGAACGCCATGGCGATCGTGGACCCCATCGGCAAGAAAGTGCTCGGCAGCGTGCGCGTCGGCGACGGCCCGCACGAAGTGGCTGCGTCCGCCGACGGCAAACTTGCCTTCGTGACCAATTATGGTCCGGGCAATGCGACCGTTCCCGGGAGCACCATCTCCGTGATTGACGTGGCTGCGAAAAAGGAGCTGCGCAAGTTCGAGATCGCCCCGAATGCCAAGCCGCACGGCGCGGTCTTCGCCGGAGGCAGGCTCTATTTCACGGCGGAAGGCTTCGACATGATCGGAACCTATGACCCCGCTGCGAACAAGATGGATTGGATGCTCGGCACCGGCCAGGACCGCTCGCACGTCCTCGCCGTCAGCCAAGATTTGAGCAAGATCTTTGTCTCGAATATCAATGCCGACAGCGTAAGCATCCTCGAGCGAGTCGGCGATCCTCCCGATTGGACCTCCACCGTAGTTAAGGTCGGCAAGGGTCCGGAGGGAATTGACGTGACGCCGGACGGCAAAGAAGTCTGGACCTCCCATACCGCCGACGGCGCCGTCTCGGTCATTGATGTCGCCACCAAGAAGGTCACTCATACGTTGAATCTGGGCATGGTGCGCGCCAACCGGCTGAAGCTGACGCTCGACGGCAAGCACGTGCTCATTTCCGACGCCAGGGGAGGGAAGCTGCTGGTGCTCGACGCGGCGACCAAGAAAGAAATCAAGCGTCTCGACATCGGCCGCGGTCCCACCGGCATTATCATGGTGCCCGGCGGCCAGCAGGCCATCATCGCCGTCTCCGGGGATAATATGCTCGCCTATTTTGATCTGAAGACGCTCGAAGTAACCGACCGCTTTTCGCCGGGAAAGAATCCCGACGGCATGCACTGGATCGCCGCGGCCGGCGATTGATTTGACACGGACGCCCTCGCGGAGGGGGCACTAAGCAGCCCGTGCTGAAGGTGTGTCGGCGGGAGGAATTTGAACGAATCTGCTTGCGCGCTGGGAAGGGGGAGCCGACAAGGGCGGCATGGCCGTGGGAACACGCACGGTTTGTCTTGGCGACGCTCCTGGAGAGACTTGCCTCCGGCGCTAAAGCGCTCCGATAGCCGGACTCGGTCGGCACCACTGAATGAAGTCGTGCCCTGACGTCCTTCAGGCGCTCTACACCAACCCTGAAAACGGTCTAAACCAACTGCTGGAGGAAGCCGGGTTCGACGCCTTCGTGGAAGAGCGGTGCCGGAAGTTTTACGCACCCACAGGCATCTGCGGCCTCAGAAACTCACGCGTACTCCGCCATTGATGACGCGCCCTTCGAGCGGCGCCCAGGCGTCTACCGTCCAGCGGCCGTCGAAGTTCCGGCTTGGGCGGACCAGCGGGTCGTAGCGCGTCTGCCGAACGTCGGTGAAATTCTCTGCGTTGAAGAAGAGGCGCAGCGGGCCGAAGCGGCGCTCGCCGGAGATTCCGATCACCACATAGCGCCTACTCTCGGCAGCATAGGGATTCTCGTCGAGCTGCTGTCGCCCCGTATAGAAAATCTCTAGCACGATCCGGCCCCGCTCCGGGTCTTGCCACATGCCGACGAGCTGGGCAGTATGGCGTGGGGTCAAGGGCACCTCTCTGCGCAAATTGGTTTCCACACTTACCTCGGAGGAGTGGACGAAAGTGTGACTGGCAACCACCGTGACACGGCCGACCCGGAGGTTCGCTAGAAGTTCCGTGCCGACCGTGCGCGTCGGTGAGTTCGCGTTGACGATCTCCAAGGAATCGAGCGCCGCGGGCGAGCGGCGCAGCATCACCGCATCGCGGACCCGGGAGCCGAACACGGTGCCGTTCAGCTCGACCTGAGCGTTGCTCCACCCTAGATCGAGCGAGCCGCTCCAGGCCCGCTCCGCCTTGATGCCCTGGAGCGGCACCAGGCGCGAAAGTCCGACCGCCTCCGTTTCTTCGGTAAACGGCGTTGGGGCAAAGAAGCCCGTCCCCGCCGACGCGCGCGCCACCCAGCCCCGAGGCAAGCGCAGCAGCGCGGAGCCGTGCGGGTTGAAGAACGCCCCAAACTCGTTATGAATGTCGAGCCGGCCGCTACCGGCCAGCGTCATCCAAGGGGCCGGGGTGTAGTCGTTCGACGCGAAGATCCCCGGAACGGTGTAGGTATAGTTGAACCGGGGAACGACGCGAGAGCGATAGAGATCGCCTTGCAGAGCTGAACCGAGCATCCAGGTGTTCCGCGAGCTCGCTCCCGTGATCGCGGCCTCGCCAAACCACGTTTCGTGCCGGTCCCGCTCCACAATTTCGCCGAACCCGTGCCGGTGCCGCTGCGTCATGGCAGAGCCGCGCACGGACACGACTTTTTTCCCCAAGAGGAATCGGCCGACCACGCCGCCGTCGAACCGCCGGGTCGTAAGTTCTTCGCGGAACGGGTTCCCGTCCGGCACAGTGGCTGCACCGATGGTTCCACCCTCCCGGTCTTCGACCATGGCGCCGAGGGTTCCAAAAAACGAATCGCCGGCGCCGTTGTCCCAAAAGAAGCGCGGCCTGAGAACGCCTCGGCGATACCCGGCCATGTCCGCCCAGCCGTCGCCGTCCACGTCGGTCTCTTCCTGGAAATGGCCGCCGCCGAGGAGGGTGTAGCCCCAACGATTCTCTCCCGGTCTCGCCAGCCAGAGCACGGCGTCCCGCCCGCTGCGGGTCGTAAGATTCACGAGCACTTCGCCCTCGTTTTCCTGAGGCCGCCGCGAGACCAGATTGATCACTCCGCCGAGCGCGGAGGAACCGTAGAACGCGGAGGCCACGCCTTTGATGACCTCGACCTGACCGAGATCGAGCGGCGGAATTTGCAGCAGGCCTATCGCTCCCGTTTGCCCTCCGTAGAGCGGCAGCCCGTCGGCCAGCAGTTGCGTATACCGCCCGCGCAGGCCCTGGATGCGCACGTTCGCCGCGCCCAGCGACGGCGCCGTCACCTGCACGCGCAGCCCGCTCGTCTCATTGAGCAGCATGGAGATGTCGCCCGGCGCCATGGTTACCTTTTCCTCGATCTCTTCGCGGTCGAGCACCTCCACGCGCAGCGGGATGTCCTCGATGCGAACCTCGTTGCGCATGGCTGTGACCGTAATTTCTTCCCGGCCCACCGCTTCGGCCTGCAACTCGACCGTCACACGGCTCGCCGAGCCTTCCGCGACGGACGCCCGGATGACCCGAGACTGCATGCCGAACCTCTGAATCGTGACTTCCGCCTCGCCCGCCGGAAGCTCCAGGACCGCTTCCCCACGCGCATCGGTGAGGGCCACCTGGCTGCTGACGACAACCTCTGCTTGCTCCACGGGCCGCGAGCTGCTGCGCACTACGACGACCAGCGTGCCTTGGCCCTGTTGCGCTTCCATGCGCATCGGCGCGGCGAACAAGAGGCCAGCCATCAGAAAGAGGTTTGAAATTCGCAAAATGCTCACTCTGCGGCGTGATACGGAGCGTCGGGGTCAAACGCACGGCGAATCATTTCGGAGACGTTTCTCATGGTCGCGGAAGAGAGAGACCGCCCTTCTCTTCGGATCAGGCGATCCTTCGCGAGCGTCGTGATGAAGTGCCCCTTCAGAAAAGACGGAGACGGCAATCCGGTTTCACCAGGTTCCAATCGCAAAGTGGTCGGCCCTTCGTATCCGGCGCTCCCGAAAGGAACAATCAACACGGAGTTGACCCGTTCGCTTCGATTCCGGGCGTCCAAGGAGACGACCACAACCCAGTGACGCAGGGGAGGGTCCCCGATCTGAGCGGCCCATATTTCCCCCCGCCCGGGAAAGGGAGGCCCCTCCCGCGCGGGCGCATGCCTATTCTTCAAAGCTGACCTCATCCACTGCATCCGATAGGGCTTGTTCGAGCCGCGCTTCCTCTTTGCGCACCCCGGCCGGAGAACCCGCAAAATAGGCAGCCGTATCGCGCTCCAGCCGAGCCCGTCTCTCTAAGCGCTGCACCCTCTCGGCAACCAAATCAACCGCCTCGGCGATCGTGCTCGCGCGTCCGCTCTTCACCAAGCTCCGGAGGTATCGGTGCGTCTCGCCAGAAACCGTTGTGGATAGCTTGGTTCGCGGGGCTGTCATTCTCATGGTCACTCCCAATCGGGTCTGGTCTCGCGACACAAGACATCATGACAGATAATAATGTCCCTGTACAGGGGATAATTTATCCTATGCGATGGGGTACAATGATCATCTCGCCGCTGACAAATCAGGTGTTATATTAGCCGTCACGGGGTTAGCTCTTGAGGAGCCAGCTTGGGATCGGGCCCGGCATTCGCCGTAGTATAATGTTCGCATTCGTTGCGATAACACCAACCCGGAGGCGCACCATGGATCGAATGGTTCGAAGGAATCGCTATGCCGTTGCTGGAATTGTTTTCGCCATCGCTTTATTCGCGGCGGCCTCGCAGGCCACGGTCACCCGCATTGAAGTGACGGAGCGCTCCGAAGTGCTCGCCGGCCGCGCCTTCGGAAACGTCGGCGCTTACGAGCGCATTATCGCCCGTGTGCACTTTGCCGTGAACCCGAACGATCCCGCCAACCGCATCATCACCGACGTCGCGCTCGCGCCGCGCAACGCCGCCGGGTTGGTCGAGTTCTCCTCCGACCTTTACGTCCTCCGACCGCGCGACGGCTCGAAAGGCAACGGCACGGTGCTCTATGAAGCCTCGAACCGCGGCGGCAAGGGCATCGTAGTGCTGTTCAATCTCGCTGCCGGGTCGCTCGATCCCCGGACCGCCCCGGAATTCGGCGACGCCTTTCTCTTGGAACAAGGCTACACGCTGGTCTGGCTCGGGTGGCAGTTCGACATGCCCGACCGGCAGGGGCTTGTGCGCCTCTACCCCGCCGTCGCGAAAGGGGTCACCGGCATCGTGCGCTCCGAGTTCGTGCCTTCGGAAAAGGGCTTCAGCTTCCCGCTCGCGGACCGCAATCACAAGCCCTATGCCGTGCGCAATCCAAACGACCCGTCGGTTACGCTCACGGTGCGGGACCGCAGCGACGGCGCCCGCCGCGCAATCCCCCGCAACCAATGGAAGTTCGACGGCGCAAACGTGGCGATGGACGCGGGCTTCGAGCCGGGGAAATTCTACGAGGTTGTCTACCAGTCGCAGGACCCGCCGCTGGTCGGTCTCGGACCCGCTGCCGTCCGCGACTTTATTGCGTTTCTGAAGCACGGCGGTCCCGACGCGGCCTCGCTCGGCAACTTGCAGACGCACATGCGGCGCGCCATCGGATACGGCACGTCTCAGAGCGGGCGCTTTCTGCGCAAGTTTCTCTACGATGGCTTCAACCGCGACGAACAGGGACGCCAGGTCTTCGACGGCATCTGGGCGCACGTCGGCGGCGCCGGGCGCGGCAGCTTCAATCACCGCTTCGCGCAGGCCTCGCGCGACGGCCACCTGATGCTGAACACGTTCTACCCGACCGATCTCTTTCCCTTCAGCGACCTGCCGCA
>CAYWWM010000026.1:0-12787 GCA_964461735.1 uncultured Solibacteraceae bacterium
AGATTGGCTCCGACAGCTTTCACTTTCCCGTTTTCGACAAGAATGGTTTGATTGTTTGCTGCCCTTCGCGCTTCCGGGTCCACTAACCTGCCCGCCTTGATCGCGATTACTTGCGAATGCGTCGCAGGAGTAATCGCCAAATACAAGAAAGCGGCCAACATTTGTTTCATAGGGACCCCCCTCGGAAATTCGTGGAAATCGTACTCCCTTGCAATGTTCCAATCAAGTCAGCCGGCACGTGGTGCTCCTTGCTCCACGCACTCAGAATCCGCTGGGCAAGGTGGGGAAGGTCGTTGCGCGAAGAGAGGACTGTTGCCTGCATCTCGCGCAGAGCTGAGGGAAGGGCAAGGCCCTGCCGGTTGATTTTCTCGACGCATAGATATACTGCCGCAAGCGTCTCCTCGCGCGTGCCGACGCACTCGAACGGTTTTTCCCGGTCGAGGCCCAAGAGCGCGCGCAGGCCGTCGGCGGCGCCTTCCCACGCAAACACATCTCGCCCAAAAATGGCGAGCATTTGCTCCCGCTCGACAAACGGGTAGAGCACGGTAAAGACGAACAGGCACTTTGAGCACTCGCCGCACCAGGCGTTCGCCTTCATCCCCCGATTGCAGCTTCGGAAGATGGGGAAGTAGGCCGGGTGCTGCGCGAAGAGGCGGGCGATTTGCAACTCGTAAAGGGGACGCAGCAGGCTGAAGTACTCGATCCCCGTAATGCCATGCTGCTTGCCTTCAGAAAGTGCAGGTCCCTCGCTCCGCTCGGGATGACACCGTAAGGAGGGATTCAGGTGCTTCCGGCAGTATTCCCGAAACGAGGTCTCAAACCGTAGCGTCTTGCTGTACTGGTGATTGATCGGCTCGCCGAGGTATTCGACGGCGGCTTCCTCGGCGCTGTGCTCGTTCGAGACGATGACGCGCCGGTAGCCATAGAGCGCCGCCGCCGTCACGCCGAGCACCGCCAGCAGCGCCGAAAACGGCGTATGCCCATTGAGATAGCCGGCGTCGTTCAACGCTAGCAGGCGCGGGTCAATCGTGCGGCGCACGATGATCGGGTTTGCGCATCCGGCCTGCTGGGCTACAGCGAGGGCCGCCTCGGTGGGATTCAGCAGCAGGCAATCGAACGGCTGCCCGGTCGTCGAACGCGCTTCCCGCAGTAGCTCCAGCGTCACCGCCGAGTCTTTTCCTCCGCTCGTCAGCACCAAGCTTCTCTTGGTGTCCTTCCGATCCCGGCTCGGCAGGAAAGGGACCTGCTCTGCGCCTCGTTCCTTCCCCCCCTGTACAACCACCCGCACAAAATCATCCGCCCGCCAGTCAATCCGGTTGACGTAAAAAAACTCCCCCAGCCCGCGCCGCAGCAGGTTGCGGAACCACACGGTCTGCTCCTCGCTGAGCGGCCCGGCCTCGACGCGGATTTCCGGCGAGCAGGCGGCCTTCCAGTAGCTCAAGCTTTCGATCAGTCCGATATGGAACAGAAGGTTTTCGAGTGCGCCCGTCGGCAACGCATCCACGCGCGCCCAGTCCACTTGCGGAAAGACCGTCTCGGGCGCGAACTCTAGGTCCGGCGCGGCTTGGAAATGGAACTTGACCCACAGGGCGTCGCCCGCCCGGTCGGCCGCGAACCGTTCATAGATGAATCGCGGATACCGGCGGCGCAGCTCCTCGGCGCGCTCTGCCCCGGTGCCGGGAGAAGGCTTGAAAATGGCCGATGGCTCCGTCATGCCCTCGATTTTCTCACTAGTCTGGTGGCGAGACCAAAGCCGGAAGACCGTCCACGCTGGAGGAACCTCCGCCGCCAATCGGCCAAGCTGCTCCGTGGACATGTCTAGTACTACTAATCATTTAAGGCTGCATCCCCACACCTTGGTGACCTCGATACAACTAATTGTGGCTTTTCTCTTGACAAGGCCAATATATTGACCTAAATTCACTCTGTTTTAACATGCGAGCGCTCGCATTGTAACCCGGGGATTGGCTACAATAAAAGTAGGGAATTCCAGCCCTTTGAAAGGAACTTCCATGGGAGAGACCACCGTCAAGACGAATGCCATCGAGACTGCCAAGAGCGCAGCGCCTGCAGCCCGCAGGGGGCTGCAATTCCCGCGCTATTTTACGAAGGGCAGGGTCTCTCCCTACGACGAGGTGGAGTGGGAGCTGCGCACAGCTTCCATCGCGAACGAGAAGGGGCAGGCGATTTTCGAGCAGAAGAACGTCGAAGTCCCCAAGGGCTGGTCGCAGACGGCGACGAACATCGTGGCGAGCAAGTATTTCCACGGCAAGCTCGGGACGCCGGAGCGCGAATCGAGCGTGCGGCAGCTTGTCGGTCGCGTCGTGGACACGATTGCCGACTGGGGGATCGCGCAAGGCTACTTCGCCACGCGGGACGACGGTGAGGGTTTCCGAGCCGAGCTGGCGCACCTGATGCTCACGCAGAAGGCGAGCTTCAACTCGCCGGTCTGGTTCAACTGCGGCGTGGAGCGCTGCGAGCCGGACGCGCAGTTCAAGAACTGGCACTGGAACGAGGCCGGGCAGACGGTGGTCTACGAGGGCACCGGCTACCGCAATCCGCAGTGCTCGGCGTGCTTCATCAACTCGGTCCAGGACTCGATGGAGTCAATCCTCACCTTAGCCAAAACCGAAGGCATGCTCTTCAAGTGGGGTTCGGGAACGGGCTCCAACCTGTCCTCCCTTCGTTCCGCTCGGGAAAGTCTGGCGGGCGGCGGCACAGCCAGCGGTCCGGTCAGTTTCATGCGCGGCTTCGACGCTTTCGCCGGCGTCATCAAGTCCGGCGGCAAGACGCGCCGCGCCGCCAAGATGGTGATCCTCAACATTGACCACCCGGACATTGAGGAGTTCATCCAGTGCAAGGCCAAGGAGGAGCGCAAGGCCTGGACGCTGGTCGAGGCTGGCTATGACCCGTCGCTCGACGGCGAGGCCTACAGTTCCATCTTTTTCCAGAACGCCAACAACAGCATCCGCGTCACCGACGAGTTCATGCGCGCCGTCGAGAGCGACGGCGAGTGGTCCACGCACGAGGTTACGACCGGCAAGGTTGCCGGCGCCTACCGCGCCCGCCACCTAATGCGCAAGATCGCTGAGGCCGCGCACCAGTGCGGCGACCCAGGCATGCAGTTTGACACCACGGTCAACCGCTGGCACACATCGAAGGCCACCGGCCGCATCAACGCGTCGAACCCGTGCTCGGAGTATATGTTCCTCGACGACACGGCGTGCAACCTGTCATCGCTCAACCTGATGAAGTTCCTCTCGCCCGCCGGGTACTTCGACTCCGAGGCCTTTCGCCGCGCCGTGGAGACCATGATCGTGGCGCAGGAAATCATCGTGGACAACGCCAGCTACCCGACCGAGCGGATCGGAATCAACTCGCACAACTACCGGCCGTTGGGTCTCGGCTACGCGAACCTCGGCGCGCTGCTGATGGCCTGCGGGCTGCCCTATGATTCCGACGCCGGGCGGAATTTTGCCGCCACCGTTACTGCGCTGATGCACGGCCAGGCGTATCTGACCAGCGCACGCCTCGCCGCCGCCGTGGGTCCGTTCCCGCATTACGAAAAGAACCGCGAACCGATGCTCGAAGTCATCGCCATGCACCGCGACGCCATGGAGTCCATTGACCCGCGCCTGCTGCCGCTCGCCGCGCAGCCCGTCGCCGGTGGCGAGCAGGACCTCTACAAGGTCACCGAGCAGGTCTGGCGAGAGTGCGCCGAGCAGGGTCTCCGCGCCGGCTACCGCAACTCGCAGGTCACGGTGCTTGCGCCGACCGGCACCATCGGCTTCATGATGGACTGCGACACCACGGGGATCGAGCCCGACCTCGCGCTCGTCAAGTACAAGAAACTTGTCGGCGGCGGCCTTGTGAAGCTGGTCAACAACACCGTCCCCGACGCGCTGCTGCGCATGGGTTACCCTTCGACGCAGGTGAACGAGATCGTGGATTACATTGACCGCCACGACACCATCGAGGGCGCGCCGCATCTGAAGCCCGAGCACCTGCCCGTGTTCGACTGCTCCTTCCGCCCGCAGAACGGCACGCGCTCGATCCACTACATGGGTCACGTGCGCATGATGGCCGCGGTGCAGCCGTTCATCTCCGGCGCCATCTCGAAGACGGTCAACCTGCCCGAGGACTCGACCGTGGACGACATCATGCAGACCTACATGGCCGCCTGGAAGCAGGGCCTGAAGGCAGTGGCGATCTACCGCGACGGCTCGAAACGCGTCCAGCCGCTCAGCGCCGGCAAAGGGGGCGGACGCGAACTATCCAAGCCAGAGCCTGCTGCCACCGTCAGGCTTCAGGATCATCCAGAAGTCCATGAGAAGGACTTCATGATGGGGGGGGCTGGTGTAGGAATCAAAAGCGATCTCCGGTTTCAGAAGGTGGGTCGCATCTTCGACCCCACACCCGCTCAACCTGACATTTATAGCTTGCAACTCATTTTCGAGGATCAACAGGGACAAACGAACACTGCGCGGATACTCTCCAGAACCAAGGGATTCCTACTCCACGTTGCAGGGCTTATCAGTCAACACCAACCGAAACCCGGGACACTGCAAGAGATTTATGACATTCAGGTTCCATTGTCTATCCCCCCGGCGTCGCCGGTAACGCAAGAACCCCGGAAGCCCGTCCGGCACAAGCTCCCCGATGAGCGTCGAGCCATCACGCACAAGTTCTCCATCGCAGGTCACGAAGGCTACATCACGGTGGGCATGTACCCGGACGGGCAGCCGGGCGAAATCTTTATCGTCATGGCCAAGGAAGGCTCAACCGTCAGCGGCCTCATGGACAGCTTCGCCACGGCCATCTCGCTCGCTTTGCAATACGGCGTGCCGCTCAAAGTGCTGGCGGATAAATTCTCGCACACGCGCTTCGAGCCTTCCGGCTGGACCGGCCACGAAGGCATCGGCTACGCCAAATCCATCATGGATTACATCTTCCGCTGGCTGGCGCTCAAGTTCCTCCCCGGCTACGAGTCTAAAGAACCCACCAGCATGGCCGAGAACGGCAGCTCCGAACCCGCCCCGCCCGACGCCAGTCCGAGCCACGAGCGTGAGCGAATGGACAACCCCGGCTCTAATCAGAGCCCCGAGCGTGAGCGAGGGGGCAATCCCAGCTCCAATCCGAGCCCCGCCCTGGAACGCCCTATTGGTGGCGTTCCGCGACATAATGATGCCGTTCAGGGAGTGGTGGTTTTTCCCACTCCCTACTCCCCACTCCCCACTCCCCCTCGGAGCTCCCGCAATCTCGCTGCCCCCGCCTATACCTCCGACGCCCCCACCTGCTCGGACTGCGGCTCCATCATGACCCGAAACGGAAGCTGCTATAAGTGCGAGAACTGCGGGGCCACGAGTGGGTGCTCGTAATCAGAGCCGCCACTGTAAAGGAGCGGTGGTTTCCTTTGGGCAGCGCTGAGCAGACGGAACGCAGTATAATCAACGGAGAGTTTGAGTGCTTTCGGAGGGTTCGTTGGCTAAAACAAGAGCAATTAAGGTCCGGCGCCTATCCATGGCGGACGCCCGTGCCAGTTTAAGCAAGATTGCCAAGCACGCCCACGTTAACGGCGAGTATTTTTTTGTCGGGGGAAATGGCGTTCCCATCATCGGGATCATGGACGCGGAGGAGCTGGAGGATTATCTCGAACTCCGCGATCCAAAAGTGCGGCGCGAAATTCAGAAGAGTAACGAGGAGTACTTGGCCGGAAAGAGCCGCCCGTTCGAAGAGTTCCTGGCCGAGCTTGATAGCGCCAAAGCCAAAGCTGCCCGATCCCGGCATCGGCGGGTATGACACCGCCATTCACGATCCGCGGTACGCCGCGCTTTGAACGGATGACGCAGAAGCTTCTCAAGCATCACCCGGAATTGCGTGGCGTGTTAGATCGAGTTCGTGAAATCCTCAGCAACGACCCGTACAATCGGACCTCTTTGCACCCGATCAAGAAACTGGTGGGAGAGCAGGGTGAGGGCCAATATCGGCTCCGCCTCGGCCGCTGGCGGTTCCGCTACGACATCCACGGCAGCGAGGTCGTGCTCCAGTATTGCGGCCTGCGCCGGGAAGAGACGTACGGCTAACCGGAAGAGGGATTCGACTGCGGCTCCATCATGACCCGCAATAGCAGTTGCTATAAGTGCGAGAACTGCGGGGCGACAAATGGGTGGTCGTGGTAATCAATGTTGAAAGCGGTGGTGACAGGGTTTTGGCGGAACATCCACTAAGGCTCAAGAGACTAGCGCTGAATGCGTTCTGGGACTCATTCGGTGGTAAAAAGAGTTCGGCGATTGGATTCTCATCTGAACAAAAATTAGATAAGCTGAGAGAATGCGTGCAGCTAACGTTCAAATTTAGGAAAAGGGAGTCCGTCGCCAAGCGACGCGACAAGTTTGAATGGGTGAAGCCAACAAGGCACTCTCTAAAGTCCCACAAACTTTGCTTTGTCTGTGGAGCAAATGCTAGAACCCGACATCACATCATACCTCTCGAAAATGGAGGAGATAGTGCTAAACGAAATCTAGTTTCACTTTGCGGTGCATGCCATCAAGCAGTCCACCGGAGGAAACGTTGACATCCGGTGGTATTCCCCCCATTTCTTTGGCGATGACTTTTCATCTTCCGTCTACCCCGGCCGGGTGCCTTACACGTGCTCGCACGTGTGGGATGGCGTTGCGCTATAATCTTCCTCACGAGGCAACGCGATGACAATGCGATTGACGGCCGTCTTCGAGCAAGTGCCGGAAGGCTACATCGGTTTCGTGGAGGAACTGCCCGGAGCCAACACGCAAGGGGCAACCCTGGAAGAAGCGCGAGCGAACTTGGAAGAGGCCGTCGAACTTGTGCTCGAAGCCAACCGCCTGCTGGCTGAGGAATCGCTCGAAGGCCGCCCGGTCATCCGCGAACCTTTTGTCATCATATCCAAGTGAAGCGCCGCGACGTCCTTCGCCACATTGAGGAACCTGGCTGTGAGTTCCTGCGCGAAGGCGGCAACCACACCGTCTACGTGAACCGCGCCCGGCGCAAGGCGTCCTCTGTGCCCAGGCACCGCGAGATCAACGACTATCTGGTGCGCAAAATCTGCCGCGACCTGGAAATCCCCGAGCCCAGAAGCCCGTAGCCACGAGGCCCCGAAACACTTCCGTCACCCCCCGCCTGCGGCGTCGCCGCGGTGTCCGTGCTACAATCAGCGTATGCACGAATGCCATCGAAAAGAGGGAGAACAACCATGACGGCAAGGCGATCTACATTGTTTACGTCGCTGGCGGGCGGGATTCTGGCGAGCCTGCTCGTGGCGGGCGCGGCGCTGGCGCATCACGGCTGGACCGGCTACGACGACAAAAAAGAACTCAACCTGACCGGTGTGATCCAGGAAGCGAGCTACATCAACCCGCACGGCATGATTCGCGTCGAGGTGAAGGGCGCGAACGCCAAGACCTGGGTGGCGGTGCTGGCGCCGCCCTCGCGCATGAGCGCCCGCGGACTCACGGAAGAGATGCTAAAAGTCGGTTCGACGGTCACGGTGGTCGGCTACCCGCACCTGCAAAAGGGCGAGGAAATGCGCGCCGAGCGCATTATCGTCGCGGGCAAGACCGTCGAGCTGCGCTGACTCGAGGCGTGATCTTTCCCTGGTAACCGCTTTCCCGAAGCGTGGCTCCCATCTCGCTCAGATGCTCAATCGCTTTCGGATCGAGCAACGCCCCTAAGACCTCTCTCGAAAACTCTCCCGGCTGGTCTATAATTCCGGCAACTCGAAAACTTGTTTCCTGGGGGGGGCGTCATGAACGAGCTATCCGTTGCCAACACGCTGGTCGTCAGCCAGAAGAAGGAATGGGGCGAGATTGTCAGCGGGTTTGAAACCAAGAACCGCTACGTCGTGCTCAATGAGCTGGGCAACATTCTCTACGAGGCGCGCGAAGAGTCCGGCTCGCTCCTTATGCGGTGGTTTCTCCGGGCGCTGCGGCCGTTTTCGATCGTGCTGTCGCCGCCGAACCAAACTCCGGAGTTTCTGGTCGAGCGCCCATTCCGCTTCTACTTCCACAAGGCGGACGTGAAGACCGGTGCGGGCAAACTCCTGGGAACGGTGGAGCTGGAATTCTCCTGGCTGCACCGCCTCTTCCGCATCTCCGACGGGAATGGCCGCGAGTTCTGTCGCCTGCACGGTCCGCTCTTCCACCCCTGGACCTTCGAGATCCGCCAGCACGACCGCGAGGTCGGCAAGATCACCAAAAAATGGAGCGGCTTACTCAAGGAAGGCTTCACCGACACCGACAACTTCGCCGCGGTCCTGCCGCCGGGAATATCTTCCGAACAGAAGGCGATTCTGCTCGGCGCGGTGTTCCTCATTGATTTCGTTTACTTCGAGAGCCGATAAAAGAATAGAGGCGGCTCGGATTCAGCCGCGAGCCTCGGACGCGCTTGACTCCGCTTCCGTCAGCGCGCGGTGGACGAGCGCCAGAAGGTTGGCAATGCTCGAGGGCTTTTTCAGAACATAGTCCGCGTCGTGAGTATGCGATGGCGGAGACCAGCCCGTAGAAAGAATAACGGGAACCCGATTCTTCTTGGCGGTTTGCGCCACTTTCCAGCCGTCGCCTTCCGGCAACCGGACGTCGGTCACGACCAGGTCGAACCGTTCGATCTCGAGCAGGCGGCAAGCCTCCAGCCCGTCAGCGGTCAGCACGACCGCATAGCCCTGCTTGCGCAGCGCATCGCGGCGCAACGCGGCCAGCGCTTCATGATCTTCCACCAGCAGAATTCGGCTGCTCGGGGCGCCTGGCCCGCTTGCGGCGTTCTCCGTGCTCTGGCGAGGTTTCTTGAGGTGTTCCATATTGTCCGGGCCTAGCGGGCAGGGATGGCGCGCTTGCCCTGGGCTTCCGCATCGGCAGCGAGCGGGTCGCGGTTCGCCATGGGGAAGGCGAGGGCGAACGTGGCTCCGTGTCCGGCTTGGGCGAGCAGGGAGATGTCGCCCCCGCTGCGGCGGACCAGGCTGCGGACCAGCGATAGCCCCAGGCCGCGGTGCCCCGTCTTGGTGGAACGGTGCAGGTCGAAAATCTTTTCCTGCAAGTTTTCGGAAATGCCGCTGCCCGAGTCGGAAACCACCAGAACCACCTGGCCGTCCTCGACCGATCCACTGATCTCCAGAACGCCGCCCGACGGCATGGCCTGCATTGCGTTCCAGATCAGGTTATTCAAGCACCGCGCCAGAACCAGCGGGTTGGCTCGCATCGGGGGCAAACCTGCCACGCGGACGGAGACCCGCACCGAGGGCGCTCGCAGTCCGAGCGCCGCGGCCTGCAGCACTTCTTCCACCACCGTCGCCGGGTTCACCGCTTGCAGCGAGAGGTGCTCGTCGCCGAACAAGGCGCAGTTCTGCACGATCGAGATCAGAGATTCGGCCTGCGCCAGGGCGGATTCGAGCGAAGTCCGGTAGCGCGCCAGCTTCGGACTGCTGCTGGTCACGGACGCGACGGCGGCCCCGACCGTCTCCATCAGGTTCGCGAAGTCGTGTGCGATGCCTTGGATTATTTCGTTCAGCAGGACCTGGCGCTCGGTCTCGTGGCGTTCCCGCCGCAATTGGCTGCGCAGGTCCAGCACTTCCTCTTGCCGCCAGGACAGCAGCGATTTGGTGCACAGCAAGTCTTCATAGACCGAGAGCAAGGCTCTCGCCAGGCGGCCCCGCTCTCCCGGAAGCAGGAAGGTCCGGTCTTCGTAAATCATTTCGATCCCCGGCGCAGCGGGTTCCGCCGCCACCCAGTTGAGCAGCGCCGTGCGGACGCTTCGCAACAGGTTTTGCGGCTGATAGGGGGCCAACAGGAGATAGTCGGCTCCGGCCTCGAGGCCACGCAGCAGCGCGGATTTGTCCCAGGCCGAAACGATCAGCAACAGCGGAAGGGCTTGCCCGGCGGGGTCGCCTTTCAGCGTCCGGCAGAGTTCGTAGGGGCTGTCGCCGGCAGCTTCTGCCGGTGCCGGTTCGGGCGCGAGATCCGCCGCAGGTCGTGATTCGGGCGGCGTCACGGATCTCGAAGCGTCGCTCCCGACCACAATCGCCAAGTCCAACTGTTCTTGGGAGAGCAAGTGCAACGCCCGCGCCGCGCTCGCCGTGGCCACCGGCTTATAGCCTGCCGCACGCAAGGCGCCTTGCATGCGCGCCGACAGCCCGCGCTTCGTTTCGACAAGCAGCACTCGACCCGTCTGAGCCGGCACAATGCCTCCCTCTCGACCACGAAAGCCCCCCGGTTAAGCCTCAGGCTCGATTCAATCCACCTGTCAGATACACCCACAATTAACCCAAGAGAAATCGATCAAGGAGTTGAAAGTTTTTGTCGCTTCCCTTTGTAAGCAGTGTTTCATTTGCGTATAATAGATCCCTCTGATGCTTTATTGTTTTCACCATATAAAGACCGCTTAAGGGAGGAACTCCATTGAGGGCGGGTGATCGACTAAAGGAACTACGAAACCGCTTAGGCGTTAGTATTCGCGATGTCGAGGAATACAGCCGGAAGATCGCTGCCGAAAAAGGGGACGAGGAGTTTTGCCTCTCGAACGCTTGGATCACCCAAATTGAAAATACGGAGTCGACACCAAGCATCTACAAGCTGTACAGCTTGAGCGTGATCTATCGCTTAAAATTTACTGAATTGCTAATGCTCTACGGCGTTGATTTGGAAGAGATCACCAAGCACTACTATCTAACTCCCCTCCCCGAAACCCATTCCACAAGCCTCGAGGTCTACGATCAAGACCAGGCAGTCACGTTCCCTGTTCGCTTCGACCCTGGCTTCCAACTGGAACGTACCAACCTGGTATCCCGCATGGTGGAAGTCTGGGGTGAAGTGCCGATCGCGCTCATCCGGCACTTGGACGTGCGCCATTCCCTCTATGGCTACATCGGCTCGGAGGATTATACGCTCTATCCGCTGTTGCGGCCCGGCTCCTTTGTGCAGATTGATGACCGGCAAAAAAGAATCCAGACGTTTCGGTGGCGAACCGAGTTCGAGCGGCCGATCTACTTTATCGAGCTGCGCGAAAATTATGTCTGTTCGTGGTGTGAGCTCCGAGATAAGCAAATCGTTCTTGTGCCTCATCCGCTTTCCGGATGCAGCGTTCGCCAATTTGCTTATCCATCCGAAGCTGAGATTGTTGGAAGGGTGACGGGCGTGGCCATGCGTATCGTCAACTTGCAGGATTCGGTCGCTTCCGACCCGCCAAAATTGCCAGTGCAATCCTGACATTGGATCGGAACAGTTCCGCCGACACCGGGTCCGAGGTGTGAGGGATCGTCACGCGGTAGGGTTCCAGTTTTCTCCACACTTCGATCACCTTTTCGGGAGCGGTGCAGGTCGTTTGGATGAACGTTTCCAGCTCCTCCGTAAAAGCCTGCAACGAAGTAAAAACAAGCCTCTGAAACACTTCCCGGTGTGAGAACTCCAGAGCACCCTCCGCAATTTCCTCTGTGAATTTGAACGCCAGGCCGTCATGATAATATCGCCCTGTCGTGTAATCACGCGTCGAGGCCAGGTACAGAAGCTTGGCAATGTCGCCGCGAATGGTCGTCAGTGTACGACTCTGGATATCTTCAACCGCTTTACTAATTTCCATACACGCGATTCTCCATGGAAGATCAAGCGTCGAAAGCGCCACACTCCCACTTAGGCGATACTGTTGTCACCGAAGCGTTCCCGTTCAGGCTGTAGCCGTGCGGAGAGAGTTCCACAAAGACGACTGATCTCCTCCGCTCTGCTGGCTGCCTGTAGAGCCATGCTTTGGGCCCGGAAAGGGCCGATTCCCCATATCACCCCGTATAGGACATTGTAGGCTAGTAGAAAAAACACGTAATTGATCCCAAGGCGCACCTCTGCCAGCGGCCGCACGTTCGCATTCCGGCGAACCGTCCTCCGGTGGAAGTCCATGATCTTGCGCACCGCGTTTCTTGTGTTCCGCAGCCACCCGATGGCAATCGCTTTTCGTTCTTTTACAAATAAACGCTGCACGGAACGCGAAGCCTGCCCCGAAACAAAAGCCCAATCGTCCAGAGCGAAGATCCGTTCGGCCACAGCCACGGATGGAACTTCCCATTCGAAGGTTACCCGTGCATCCGGCAATTCCTCCAGGCGGACTCCGCCGCTGTCCGGCGGCACCCGATCCTGGACCAAGAGGACCAGCAGTATCAGAATTGCTATCCCGATGCCGAGAAAGAAGACCAACTCGATCATGGCCGCATCGTCCTCCCGATCAAACGCATCGCGCTGGCAGTCCATCGGAGGCTGCGCGCGACAACCGCCTCGTAATCCTGCTCGATTCCTACATCGGATTCGGGTTCTGGTACGGGGTCATAGACGCGAAGCCCCAAGCACCAGATCACTAAGCTGAGTAAATAGGAAATTGGTGGGAGATAGTTCCATATTGATTGGAAAGCCTCGCCCAGGTAGGAGCGAAACGTTAGGTGAATGATGCTGGTTCCGACAAAGAACGCATATCCACAAATGATCCCTCCGAGATTGCGACCTAATGGGATGGCATAGTAAGAAGCCAATCCCATCAAGGCAATCAACAAGATCGCTTGAACAGCACGCATATTCCGTTCCAGGTCCATCACAGTCGCCGCTGCACCCCAAATAGGCCCTGTGAGAGCGTTATTGAGAAACCCGGATATCACCACAATTAAAGTAGTTGATACTAGTACCCGTGAAATCTGAAGAACGCCCCGGTAACTGTTCAACAGTTTTGAATACAACTCCCAAATGACGCAATAGCCTATAACAAGGCTCACGAATTGGGAATACCAATA
>CAYWWM010000027.1:0-1520 GCA_964461735.1 uncultured Solibacteraceae bacterium
CCGCAAAGCTATTGTTGTCCACGCTGGTGACGAGCACGCCCTGGTTTTGCTCGATGCCCAGCCGGGTGGCGATTTCCGGAGTGATGTTCTGGATCGCGATGCCGAATTTGGCGTCGCTGCTTTCCGAGGAGGGCTGATCGCTCCCCCGGCCCGGATTCAAGGTCCCGGCGAAGACCTCCGAACGGTCTCCGATGACGACGCTGGTTTCCTGCTCCTGCTTGTCGCGCAAGTAGCGCACGGTGACTGGCCTGCCGACGGGTGCGCCGGCGACGACCGCAATCAAGGCGTCGCCATCCTTGACGGTGTTTCCGTTCACGGAAATGATGACGTCACCCTGCTTCAGGCCGGCCTTCTCGGCCGGGCCGCCGGGCTGAATGCCTGTGACCACCACGCCGCTCTCGGCGCCAAAGGTTCGCAAGAGCACTGGGCTGGGGTCGGGCTGGAACATGACGCCGAGCGAGCCGCGGGTCACCTTGCCGGCCTTTACGAGCTGGTTATAGACGTCTACCGCCACGTTCGACGGCAAGGCGAAACCGACGCCCGCGTAGCTGCCGGTCCCGGTGGCGATGGCCGTGTTGATCCCGATCACTTCGCCGTTCATGTTCACCAGCGGCCCGCCGCTGTTGCCGGGGTTGATGGCCGCGTCGGTCTGAATAAAGCGCTGGAAGGAATTGCTTCCCAGGTCCCGTCCTTTGGCGCTGATGATTCCGGCGGTCACGGTTTCTTCGAGGCCAAAGGGACTGCCGATGGCGAGCACCCAGTCGCCCACGCCGGTGCCGTCGGAGTTGCCGATCTTGGCAGAGGGCAGGGCGTGGTCGGCGTCAATCTTGATGACCGCCAGGTCAGTCTCGTCGTCGGTTCCGATGACCCTGGCATCGTAGAGCTTGGGGTCGTCCAGCAGCTTTACTTTGATGCGACTCGCCCGGCTGACCACGTGCGAATTGGTGAGGATGTATCCTTGCGAGTCCACCATCACGCCCGAGCCCAGGCTTCTTTGCCGGAATTCCGGCTGCTGCTGCTGCCCGAACGGACCAAAATCGAAGAAGCGGTCGAAGAAGTTCCCGAACGGGTCTGGTTCGTTCTGGGGTCCCCGCTGTTGCGGCTCCCGCTCCCGAGGCGTTCGGGACTGCCCCGAGGTCTCGGTGTTGATGTTGACGACGGCCGGGGAGACTTCCTTCGAAATCCTGCTGAATACGGTCGAGAGCTGCACCGGGGAAGGGAGATTCAACGACTGCGCGTCGGCGCCCCGGGTTTGCCCCTGGGCCGCCCGCACCCCCCGCGAAATCAGCGTCCCGATCAGAATTCCGATCGCGAGCGTCAACAGGACCGCGACCGTCGAAACCGTCTTGCGTTGCTGCATGGTATGTAGAAGCTGTTTCATTTCCTTCCTGCCTCCCAGATCCCTTGGAGAGCGCGCTGCCGAAAAACAGGCCTCTCAAATTGCGAAAATTATATCACGGAAGAACATCCGCCGTGCCTGGAAACCCTATCATTCGTTTCCAGTTTGAATAGATGCGTCT
>CAYWWM010000027.1:1530-12643 GCA_964461735.1 uncultured Solibacteraceae bacterium
TCGCGCGGAAACCCCGGAGGCCATCGGAAGCTCTCGGCAAAGTCTTGATCTTGCAATGACAAGGAAGGTATCATAGGGGTTAAGGAACGAGGTGTTTCATGGGCAACATTGGATTTCCGGAGCTGGTGGTCATCTTCATCGTGGCGTTGTTGGTGTTTGGACCGAAGCGCCTGCCGGAGCTGGGCCGCTCGCTGGGCCGGGGCCTGTCGGAATTTCGCCGCGCTTCGAGCGACCTCAAGAACTCCATCGAGCGGGAGATCGAGGCCGCCGAGATTGAGCAGTCCATCGCCGAAACCCAGAAAGCCACTGAGAAATCCAAGTAAAGAGCGCCCATCCTGATGCCTCTCGACTCTGCGATGGACCCCGAGACAGAACAGCCGCACGGGAACTTGAGTAGTCCCTCCGACGCCGGCGCCTCCCCGGCGACGCCGGAGGCGGCGCGCGAAACTGCCGCCGACCGAGCCGCCCGGGAAGTGGCGGTCGAAGAAGCCTACAACTATTGGCAGTCGGACTGGCAGCAGCCGCCGCGCTCGCCCGGCCGCGATGAGTCCGACAGCGATGGCGACGATGACCCCGGGATGCGCAAGATGTCGTTCCTCGACCACCTCGAGGAGCTGCGAACCCGCCTCTTCTATTCCTTGATTTCGGTCGTAGTCGGGTTCCTGGTCTGCTGGACCTTCGCCGATCAGATTTACGCGGGGCTGTCCCGCCCGCTCACCGGAGTCCTCCGCGAGCTGGGGATGGACGACCAACTCGTCTACACCAATCCGGTGGCGCCGTTCACTTTGTATGTCCATATGGCCTTTTTAGGAGGCATCTTCGTGGCCTCGCCGTACGTGATGGCGCAGGTCTGGGGCTTCATCTCCCCCGGATTGTACCCGCGCGAGAAGCGTTACGCCGTGCCGTTCGTTTTCCTCTGCTCGGGCCTGTTCATCGCCGGCGGAGTGTTTGCGTACACGATCGCCTTCCCGGCTGCGCTGCGGTTTCTCGTGACGTTCGGCGGACAGTTCCGGCCGATGATTACCGTGAACGAATACTTCAGCCTGGCCATGACGATCATCCTCGGCCTCGCGCTGGTCTTCGAGCTGCCCATCCTTATTCTGTTTCTGACGCTGCTGCGGCTGGTGACGCCGGGCTTCTTGATGCGGAATTTCCGCTATGCGGTGCTCCTGATCTTCATTCTGGCGGCGGCCATCACGCCCACCCCGGACGTCCCCACCATGATGCTGTTCGCCATGCCGATGATGGGTCTCTACATGTTCGGCGTGGGACTCTCCTACGTGGTCCTGCGGATGCGGGAGCGGGAAGAGGAGAAGTAGGCGATGGCGCGGCAAGCGGGACGAAAAGCCGCGGCCCGAAAGCCTGCGGCGCGCAAGCCGAAGCGCCGGCTGACCGTGTGGGCGCTGGCCGCTGCGGCCGGAATCGCTCTGCTGGCCTGGGGCGCGCTCTCCCGCCAGGGAGGTGGAGCCAGAGGAAGCACGGCGACCGGCGAGGCTGCCCTCGAACACGTCCGGCACATGGTGGGCCTGGGGCCGCGACCGTCCGGCTCGACCGCGCACGAGACCATGCAGCGTTACATCGTGGAGCAGTCCCAAGCCGCCGGCTGGACCGTGGAGCAGGACCGCTTCACCGCCGCCACCCCCAACGGGCCGGTGCCGATGAACAACATCGTGGCCCGCCGGGAGGGATCGCGCGCGGGGGCACCCACGGGGTCACCCACCGGGTCAAATGACCGCGTCATCATTCTGGCGGCGCATTACGACACCAAGCTCTTCCGCGAGTTCCGCTTCCTGGGCGCCAACGACGGCGCTTCCGGAGCCGGCCTGCTGCTGGCGCTGGCGCCGGTCCTCGCGGCGCGGAACTACAACCGCACGCTGTGGCTCGTCTGGCTCGACGGCGAAGAAGCCGTCCGCGAATGGAGCGACACCGATTCGCTCTACGGCAGCCGTCACCTGGCGGAGAAGCTCCAGGCCGAAGGGGCGGTTCCGAAGATCGAGGCCTTCGTGCTCGTGGACATGGTGGGCGACCGCGAGCTCGATATCCGTCGCGAAACGGCTTCCACGCCCTGGCTCACCGACCTCGTCTGGGGCGTCGCCCGCCGCCTCGGCCACCAGCGATATTTCCTGAATTCCACGCACACCATCCTCGACGACCACCTGCCGCTCCTCAATGCCGGAATCCCGGCGGTGGACCTGATTGATTTCGACTACGGCGGCATCCGCAGCTATTGGCACACCGCCGAGGACACGCTCGACAAAATCAGCGCGCAAAGCCTGCAAGTGGTCGGCGAAGTCTTGCTCGAAACCGTGGCGGAATTGGACCGGCGGTAGAGTTTTGTATGGCGCCCGTCCTGATCGATCCGGTGAAGCTGGTGGGGCCTTGGACGGATGGTTATGTTTTGGCTCGCCACACAATCAGCAGTATTCCTACGGGCGACCCGTATTTTCCCTTCGAGACGAAACGGACCGAACTAGGGGAACTTCTGTATCAGTTCAAGTACCGGAGTAAGACGGATTTCTTGACGCCCATCGTAGAGACAGCGGAAGAGTTTATCCGAAACCGTTGGGAAGGATTGCCGCGAATTGACTGTATCGTGCCGGCTCCTCCTTCCGCAACCCGCCCGGTGCAACCCGTAATGACGATTGCGCGGGAACTGGCGGCCCGGCTCGGAATTCTCACGTGCGAGCATGCTGTAGTGAAGGTGAGCCCAACGTCGCAAATGAAGAATATTTTCGATTGGGTCCAGAGGAAAACCGTCCTGGCTGAAGCGATTCGGAAGGGCGAGGGAGAAGTCCAGAATAAGTGTATACTCCTGTTTGATGATCTCACGGAGTCCGGCTCGACGCTCCGGAGAGTGGCGGAAGTCTTGTTGGAGGACAGCGGCGCATCGGCCGTGTACGCGCTCGTTCTCACTCGCACGAAATAGCCTATGCCCAACGCGACAAAAGTTTTCATCGGAGGCTCCCGACGACTCTCCTGTCTAAACCCTGAAGTCCGGCGTCGTTTGGACAACATCATCGGCAAGGGATTGACCGTAATTGTGGGAGATGCAAACGGCGCTGATAGAGCTATTCAAAGTTATCTTGCCAGCAAGAATTACGACAAAGTTGAAGTCTTCTGCATGGCGGGCGGATGCCGCAACAACGTCGGTAACTGGCTGACTCGCGTGATCACAGTTAGGCCAGAGTCTCGCCGAGATTTTGCCTATTATTCAACGAAGGATCGAGCGATGGGTGAGGAAGCAGATTATGCTCTGATGCTCTGGGATGGGAAGAGCCGCGGCACGCTGACGAACATCCGCGATCTGGTTCGACAGGAAAAGCCGGTTGTGGTGTACTTGGCGCCAAGCAAGACATTCGTAACCCTGCGTGATTCCGGCGAACTTGTATTGTTGGAAAATCGGCTTACTGCGCATTCGTTCCGACACCCTATTTCTAGCAATCCGGCCTATCAGAAGGCCATGGCTCTTCGCGGCAAGATTCGTTTGGATATTGACCTCGACACCTCCCGTGAGCGCCGGCGTCCCTAATAATCAGACTCGAACCACGCGGAGGCGAGGAAAGGCGATTCGGAAGAAGCGGTCATCGAGGGTAAGCAGCCGGTGCGCTTTCCGCATGGCGTGCGCCCCAATCACGAAGTCCGCGAGAAGGCGCCAGGGACCGGAATCGCCGTGTTGCTTGCGTCGAGCAGCGTAGGCTCCGAATGCCAGGCCCGCGGCGCGCCATACGGCCTCGTTGAAATTCCAATCAACCGAAATCCCGGTGTCGCGGAAAAACCTGTCCAGGAGCGACTCGTCTCGGCCTGGAGCGGCCAGCAGCTCCGCAAAAACGGGGGCAGAGACGAGCAAGCTCCCTTGTCCGAGCGCCGAGTCCAAAGCTGCTTGGGCCGCCGAACTGAGGGCGGGATCCCGGTCCCAGAGAGCGCCGATCACGTTCGTATCAATGGCGGTGATCATCGCCCTCGCAGCCTGCGAAACCAAGCGCGGAGCGCTTTCCGCCCGGAAGGGATTCCCGGATTTCCGATGCCTCGGTATTTCTCAAACGGACTCTGGGCGCGTACGGGCTTGACGCGAACACCGGAGCTGTCGGTTTCGAACACCAGCCGGTCGCCCGGACCCACGCCCAGGGTGCGGCGGATGTCGCGGGGCACAGTAATCTGGCCCTTGCTCGTGATGCGGGCTTGTTTCTTCACGGCGGCCTCCTTTCCTTACTTTAGCACATTCCTCCTTACTTTTGCCATGGCAATCCGTGCGATAATGGTTTGATGAGCCAGAGCAACGCCGGCCAATCCTCTCCCATCGCGGTGAACGTTCCCGGAGCCTCCTATCCGATCCGGATCGAAGAAGGGCTGCTCGAACGAGCCGGGGAGGCGCTCGAACCGCTCCTGGGGATCCGGAAGCTTTTTCTTCTCTCCGACACCACGGTCTGGAAACTCTGGGGAAGGAAACTCCTCCGCGCGCTCAAAGCGCGCCGCCCGGCGGTGATCCTGATTCCGCCCGGCGAGCGGCACAAGCGGCTCGCGACCGTCGAGCGCATCACCGACCGGCTCGCCGCGCTCGGGGCCGAGCGATCGAGCCTGCTGGTGGTCGTAGGCGGCGGCGTGGTGGGCGACATGGGCGCATTCGCGGCCTCGGTCTATTTGCGCGGCATGGACTACGTGCAGATCCCGACCACGCTGCTGGCGCAGGTGGACAGCGCCATCGGCGGCAAGACCGGCGTCAACCTGGCTGTGGGCAAGAATCTGGTCGGGACGTTCTACCAGCCGAAGATGGTTCTCTGCGACCCTGCCGTGCTACGGACGCTGCCGCCGCGCCAGCTCCGCGCCGGGCTGTTTGAGGCGCTCAAGTGCGCCGTGATCGGAGACCCGGAGCTGTTCGAGTATCTCGATACGGAGCGCGAGCGCATCCTGCGCTGCGACCCGGAGGCGCTGGGGGTAGTGATCCGGGCGTCGGCGGCGCTCAAAGCCCGGGTCGTGAGCAGCGATGAGAAAGAGAGCGGCCTGCGGCGCGTGCTCAACTTCGGGCACACCACGGGCCACGCCCTCGAAGCCTCGACGAAATACCGCCGGTTCCTGCACGGCGAAGCTGTGGCCTGGGGGATGCTCGCCGCAACGCGCCTGGCCGCCGACCACTGCCGCCTGACGATTCAAGACGCCGCGCGGATCGCCCGCTTGATCATCTCCTACGGGCCAGTGCCATCGCTCGAAGGCGTCGCTCCCGCTTCGCTCGCTGCACACCTCGCCGTGGACAAGAAGGTGCGCGACGGGAAACTCCACTTCGTTCTGCCGCGCCACATCGGGGAGGTCGAGATTACGGCGGGAATCACCGCTCGGGAAGTAATCGGCGCGGTGCGGCAGTTGGCCAGGGAAAATCCATTCGCGAACCGCCGGCGCGCAGCCGCGCCCGCACGCATGCCGTGACCCACGCTGCGCATCCCTCCTCGTCTGCCTCGCCCGGAACCCGGCCGCCCGGAGCACGCGATGAAGCGGCAGCTTCCCGCTACATCCGCAAACTCTTCACCGACGTCTCGGGCCGCTACGACCTGCTCAACCATGTGCTTTCGTTCCAGATTGACCGCTACTGGCGGCGGGCCACGGCACGGCGGTTCCGAGCGATCCTCGATCGGCCTGACGCGCGCGTGCTCGATCTCTGCTGCGGCACGGCGGACCTGACGCTGGCGCTGGTGCGCGGCTCGCGCGCCCACATTATCTCCTCGGACTTCTGCCATCCGATGCTGACGCAGGCCCGGGAAAAGCTCTTGCGGCATTCGCTTTCGCCGCATGTCGCCGAAGCCGACGCCTTGCAGTTGCCCTTCGCCGACGCGAGCTTCGACCTTGTGGCGTGTTCTTTCGGGTTCCGCAACCTGGCCAACTATCGCGCCGGTCTGCGGGAGATTCTGCGGGTGCTCCAGCCGGACGGCGAAGTCGGGATTCTTGAATTTGGCACGCCGCGCGGCTTTCCCATCGGCCCGCTCTATTCATTTTATTTTCACCGGATCGTGCCGGCCGCGGGCGAGTGGATCTCGGGCGTCAAAGGGTCCTACAGCTATCTGGCGTCGTCCGTGGACCGCTTTCCCGAGCCGGACGAGCTGGAAGCATGGATGCGCGAGGCCGGGTATTCCGAGGTGTCGCGACGCGAGATGACCGGCGGAATCGCAGTGCTGTACTGCGGCAAGAAGATGTAGCATGAATCTGCATGGATACGGACAGTTCTTCGAGGAGTCCGCTATGGAACAGCCAGTGATTCTGAGCGCGGTGCGGACGGCGATCGGAAAATTTCAGGGGACGCTCACACCGTTTGCCGCGACACAGCTTGGTGCGATCGTGGTACGCGAGGCGGTCGCGCGCGCGGGCGTCGAACCGGGCCAGGTGGACGAAGTCATCCTGGGCAATGTCGTGCAGGCGGGACTCGGCCAGAACCCGGCGCGGCAAGCGGCGCTCGGAGCGGGACTGCCGCCTGCGGTGGCGGCGATGACGGTGAACAAGGTCTGCGGCTCGGGCCTCAAGTCGGCAGCCCTGGCGGGGCAGGCGATCCAGGTGGGCGATATCGAGATCGCGGTGGCGGGCGGCATGGAGTCCATGACCAACGCTCCGTTTCTGCTGGCCAAGGCGCGCGAGGGTCTGCGCCTGGGCGACGGCAAGTTGATTGACGCGGTCGTGCACGACGGCTTGTGGGATGCCTACGAGGACTACCACATGGGCTGCACCGGCGAGGTCGTGGCGACAAAGTATCACGTCACGCGCGAGGAGCAGGACGAGTACGCGCTCAATAGTCATCGCAAGGCCGTGGCGGCGACGGAAGCGTGTCGCTTCGAGTCGCAGATCGTTCCGGTGCCGATTCCGCAGCGCAAAGGCGAGCCGCTTCTGTTTAAGAAAGACGAAGGGCCGCGCGCCGATACGAGCCTCGAAGCACTGCGCAAGCTCAAGCCTGCGTTTCAGGAAAACGGCACGGTCACTGCCGGCAATTCATCGAGCATGAACGACGGCGCGGCGGCGCTCGTGATCGCGTCGGAGCGCGCGGCGAATCGCCTCGGGAAGCAGCCGCTGGCGCGCATCGTCGGCCACACGGTCAGTGGCATTGAGCCAGCGCTGGTGATGATGGCGCCGGTCGAGGCCGTCGAAAAACTTTTGAAGAAACTCCACTGGGCCCGGGATGAAGTGGACCTCTACGAGCTGAATGAAGCGTTCGCGGTGCAGTCGGTGGCGTTGATCCGCGAGCTGCGGCTCGATCCGGCGAAGGTCAACGTCAATGGCGGGGCCCTGGCGCTGGGACATCCCATCGGCGCGAGCGGCGCGCGGATTCTGGTGACGCTCCTCCATGAGATGACCCGACGCAATGCCCGGCGCGGCATCGCGGCGCTTTGCCTCGGCGGCGGCAACGCCGTCGCGCTGGCGGTGGAACGTTAGCCACAGCGGCACATATACGGGACTCTTGAGTGGAGTATTGATTGCGTGCAATGCGGTTTCATCGGATAATGCTACACACGGGTGCCAATGATGTTAACGAAGTACATCCAGGCGGCCATGCGCAAAGCCAAGTATGAAATCTTGCCGGAGGATAGCAGTTTCTATGGCGAGATTCCCGGCTTCGAAGGAGTGTGGGCGAACTCGGAGAATCTGGAGGCGTGCCGGGAGGAGCTGGAGGAGGTTCTCGAAGAGTGGCTGCTGCTGGGAATCGCGCGCAACCACCCGCTGCCTGTCGTGGACGGGATTGAATTGACGATCAAAGAGACCGTGTAATGCCTCGTCTAGGTCCGATTGACCGTGAGGACCTGATTTTCTATTTGAAACGACTTGGATTTGAGGGTCCGTATTCCGGCGGGAAGCATCCGTTCATGATCCGGGGGAATTTCCGCCTCACCATGCCCAATCCGCACCGAAAAGAAATCGGCATCTCTCTGCTCAGCCGCATTCTCCGGCAGGCCGGAATCAAAAAGAGCGAGTGGGAAAAGCTCTAGACAGAAGAGAAAATTCCGCATGAGTATCTACAAGGAAAAGCCGCTGGACCGCACGGGCCTGAAGACGATCCCGCTGGCGGAGCGGCCGGCGAAGGTGTCGGTGAGCCAGTTCGCGCGGCCCTATCAGAAGGGCGAAGGCGTGGCGGGGATGATCGAGTCCATGCCGCGCATCCTGGCGGGGGAGAGCTTTCGCGCGGTGGTTGCGGCCGTGCGGCGGGCGTGGGACCTCGAAAAGCCGATCCTGTGGGGCTTGGGCGGGCACGTCGTCAAGGTGGGCCTCGGGCCGACGCTCGTAGACCTGATGGAGCGCGGCTTCGTCAACGGCGTGGCCATGAACGGCTCGACGGCGATCCACGACTTCGAGGTGGCGCTGGTCGGCTCGACGTCCGAAGAGGTGGACGCGATGCTCCCCGGCGGCAAGTTCGGCATGGCCGAGGAAACTGGAGCCTGGATGAACCAGGCCATCGCGGCGGGCGACGCGAAGGAGATCGGCATCGGCGAGGCGTTGGGAGAATTTCTGTTGCGGAAGGTGGAGGAGGGCGCCAGATCGGGGACGTCGGCGGTGAAGTTTCCGGACGCCAGCATCCTGCTGCAAGGCTACCGGCGGCGGATTCCGATGACGGTGCACGTCGCGATCGGGACTGACACGCCGCACAATCATCCGCTGGCCGACGGGCGCGCCATCGGCGGGGCGTCGCATCGCGACTTCCTGCTGTTTGCGGGCATGGTGGCCAAGCTCGGGAACGGCGGCGTCTACCTGAACGTGGGCTCGGCGGTGGTGCTGCCGGAAGTTTTCCTGAAAGCGGTGACGGCGGCGCGCAACCTCGAGCACGCCCTCGAATACTTCACGACCGTGAACCTGGATTTTCTGCAACACTACCGGCCCCGCGAAAACGTGGTGCGGCGGCCGACGCTCGGCGGCGGGCAGGGCTACGCGCTCACGGGGCATCACGAGATTCTGCTGCCGCTGCTCGCCGCGGCGCTGGTAGAGCTGGAATAGAAGCAGTGACGAGTGACAAGTGACGAGCGAAGAAGAGGCACGGAGCCTGCATAGTCGGACGTCGTTATCCTGACTCCGGACTCTCTCTTCTGACTTCTGCTCGTCACTTGTCACTCGTCACTCGTCACTTTCTTTATGGGCGAAATCGAGCGCGGCGCGCCAGAACAACCCGGCCAGAGCGCGGCGGACGAGCCAGGATCGCAGCTCTCGTTGTGGCCGGTGGCGAGGGACCGGGAAACCGCGTCCGCAGCGGCAGGAACTGAGGCGGCGATTCCGGCAGAGCCGGTCTGGACGCTCACTGATCTCGGGTCGTTCGTGCTCTTCGTGGCATTTGTATCGCTGCCGGCGGCGCTCGTGGGGACGGCGGTGGTGTTTTTCGGTTTGCGCCAAGCCTTCGGGTGGGAGATCACCATGGCCGAAGCCTTCACGCGCGTCCCCGTGATGGTGGCGATGCAGACGAGCTGGGAGGCCCTCTGGTTGGGGTTCCTCTACTTCACGATCACGGTCAAGTACGGGCAACGCTTTTGGGACGCGGTACGCTGGACCCGCGGGGCCAATCGGCCGCGCAACTGGCTGACGGCGGGAGCGCTGCTGGCGCTCGCCGCGCAACTGTTTTTCTACATCTCCCCCACCGGGAACGACCTCCCGATTGAGCGGCTGTTTACGAGCCCGGCGGCGGGCTACGTGCTGGCGGCGTTCGGAATCGTGGTGGCGCCGTTCATCGAGGAACTGGTGTTTCGCGGATTCTTCTACCCCGTGTTTGAGCGCATGTGGGGCTTTTGGACGGCAGTGCTGCTGACCGCGCTGCTGTTCGCCGTCATCCACGTGTCGCAACTGTGGGGCGGCTGGGAAGAAATCGCGGCCATCTTCGTCGTCGGAACGGCGTTTTCCTACGCCCGCGGCAAGACCGGCTCGCTCGTCCCTTCCTACCTGATGCACCTCGGCTATAATGCGGCGCTCTTTGTCTCGCTCTACTTCTCGACCAACGGCTTCCGGGAATTGAAGGGCTAGTGCCGTGGCTACCCGTTCTTACGCGAACTCGTAGAGGGGAACGGCTCGGGTGGGCTGCGGCATCGTCTCGAGCAGCTTTTCAATTCGTCGAACCGTATCGGGAGTGAGTAGCACGTCTCCGCACAGAGAGCAAACCTCCGCCGGCACATGGTCAATCACTACCACGTTCCCACGATGCCGCACCGTGTGGACGATGGTTCGGCCCTCATATTCCCCCGAACATCCCTGAAGAGAACATTTCATGCGCGGCTGCTCCTTTCCGTCGGAGTGATCCACTTTGGCGGTTGACCACCCGCGTTCATTGTGGCGCAAATGATTCGAAAGAGAACTCGCCTTGCTTCATTGCCTCAACCTGGATTATTCATGATTTCATGAGATGGGACAAACCCATCATCGGCCATGGTAGCGCCGGAGGCGCGACAGATTCTAGCTAGCTAGCCCGCATTTCTCACCACCAACGGGCGTCTGGTCTTTGATCGGGTTGCCCAGAAGAAAGTCCGACCCTGCAAGGGTCGAACTTTCCGGGAAGGAGTGCGACCCCTTCAGGGTCGTTTGCAAATGACACTCTGTACCGGGAGCGTTGCTCCCGGCTTTCTTCTGTAGTCCCTTCGGGGCGAATGCGGCCGATATCTTGGTCTCTGAGGTTCATGAATAATCCAGGTTTACGCCCGGCGCCAATTTCCGTAGCCCCTCCCCGCGACTGCTGCTATACTGGCAGCGGTTGCTCTGGGAAAGGGGCTTCTTGCCCATGAAACGAATCAACCCTGCGAATTGGATTCTTCGCAATAGCCGATGGCGCAACAGCGGATGGCTGTGCGGCCGATGGGCGGGGCCGCTGGTGCTGGCGGTCATTCTTCCGATTTACGGCCTGCCGCTTTACAGCCAGCAGGCGCAGCACCGGGCGGCGAGCTCCGCCCCTGCGATCCCGTCGGCCGAGTTCGCCCGCCTGGTGCAGCAGTTCTCCGAAGAAGGCGGCTACTTCCAGTCCGACAATTTCACCTCGAACGAAACCGCCTACCTGCGCATCGTGAGCCGGTTCCAAGAGCTGGGCGTAAGCGGCGGTGCTTACGTGGGGGTCGGCCCGGAGCAGAACTTCACCTACATCGCCAAGATCCGCCCGAGCATCGCGTTCATCGTGGACATCCGC
>CAYWWM010000028.1:0-12423 GCA_964461735.1 uncultured Solibacteraceae bacterium
GCGCAGGCCCCACAGCGCGGGCGTGCGAATCTCCTCCGCGCGCGCGTCTCCCTGCACGATCCCGTCGCCGGTCCCGATGTCGTGGAGCAGCAGATCAGAGTAGAGCGGAACAGGGCGCCGGTCGAAGGCCGGATTCGAGTTTGCGCCGGTCACAAGCGCCGGAACGTGGCAGGCCGCGCATTCAATCTCCGCGAAGACCTGCTCGCCGCGCCGCACCGCGTCCGTGATCTCTCCGCGCGGCGGCGGAGCCAGGAAACGCAAGAACGCCTCGAAATTGTCAATCCCGCGCAATCCGGTGAAGCGATCCGGAATATCTTCGATCGGACGAACGCGGCGGATGGGAAGACACTGCGACAGCCGCTCCTGGTCGCCGTTGGGAGCGTTGTTGAGCGGGAACACCTCGTTCGTGATGCCCATTTCCTCGAGATACGCCTCGGCGCAGAAAGTAAGCAGCGTGGCCTGCTGCGCTTTCCAGCCGAAGCGTCCGGCGCGCGTCGCGCCCGAAGCCGCGTCCACGACCCAATGCACGCGCCCCGAAACGCCGTCGCCATCGCGGTCGTCAGGGTCAGCGAGCGCCGTGAGGGCCTGGTCCGGGATGGCGTCCACTAGCCCAGCCCCGAAGAGCGGGATGGATTTGCGCGGCGCGACGACGTTCGCTTCGGGCGGAATCCGCTCCTGGCAGCTGTGCGGCGGGATCGAAAACAACTGAAAGACGGAACCTCCGGGCAAGGGATCGAAATTGCCGTCCGCGTCGCGCCGGCCGGCCCGTAATTCGACGATCGTGCCGCTTCCCCCGACTGCCGGGATGTTGTGGCACTCAGCACAGGAGCGGCCGTTGAACACCGGTCCGAGGCCTTCCTCCGCCTCTTCGACTTCCAGAAAATCCTCCAGGCCAACGCGGAAGCGCTCGAACTCCTGCGCCGTAATCCCCGGCAAGGGGCTCCCGAAGCCCTCCGAGGAATCCTCCAGGCCCCCCTGCCCCAAGGATTGAGGTCCGAGCAGAAGGCCTGCGGCCAGAATCGCCGCTCCGGTTCCCGCGAACAGCAGCCGCACCCGAATGCGTGCCATCCGTTAGTCCTCCACAATAATGGTTCCGCGCATGGTGTTGTGTCCCGCGCCGCAGGGGCGCGAGCACTCGAAGAAATAAGTTCCCGCTTGCGTGGCCTCGAACCGAATCCGCAACTCGCCCTTGCCGCGCGCGGGAATCTGCTCGTCGAGGCCCGCATCCGGGAGATGGAACCCGTGCGTGGTGTCCTCGCTCTCCGCCACGATCTCGACCACGGTTCCGGTCGCCACCTTGATGCGCGAGGGGACAAAGTAGAACCGCTCCGCCGTGACGCGGATTTCGACGAAGGGTTGTTCCGCGCGCTCTTGCGGCGCTCTTACCGTCGCCCCGGCCGTAGCAAGAGTCGACCCCAGCAACAGAACCGTCGCTGCAAACAGGTGTACCTCAGGGGCTGAAGCCCCTGTATTCTGGGGTTCTTTGCGGCACGGCTGAAGCCGTGCCCTTACGTGTCTCTCCCAAAAAGTATTTGTGAGATCAGTTTTAGTTTGATTCATGTTGCCTGTATTTCCTCTGCTTCTTCTGATTCCTATGCTTCCTCCGCATCCTTCAGAACCACCACCCCAGCCCCAAATTGAATTGGTTTGGAGCGCCGACCGCCTGGCTTTCGTTGCGCAAAATCTGGTAGTCGGCTTTCACGGCGATATCCGGATGGGGGTAGAAACTGGCGCCCAAGGTCCATAGCGAGCGGTCAAACTGCTTGAGCGGCAGGAAGCCGCGCGGCATGCGGTACTGCGTATCGAAATTCTCGTAGCGGGCGAACGTGACCAGGTCGAAACGGCTCCGCGGCGGCAGGAGGTGGGCGGCGCCTTCGAGATAGAACCCGCGCATCTGCCGCGCCAGGTTCGGGCGGATTCCGGTCTGCCGCTCGAGCGCCAGGTTGAGTTCCCGCGCGCGCGTCAGGTACGTGGAAGCGAACTGCCCGCGCCATTCCAGGCGGTTCCAGCGATAGCGTCCGTCGAGCTCGTAAATCCGCACCGCGGGATTCACGGTTTCGAGATTGAATCCGGTCTTGCCGCTCCAGAAGCTCGTTCCGAGAACGAGGCGCGGCAGGCCACGATATTCGAAGCGCAGAGCCTGCGCCCAGTCCCGCAAGAACGACTGCGAGCCTTTCTGCCGCCCGCCGCGCAAGCCTTCTTCGGCGGTGAAGCCCGTGGCGTCGAGCGGGGCCATCCCGTAGAATTTGTAGGACAATCCTTTCCCGAGGTCCCCGAAAATGCCCGCCCCCGTGTCGAACCAAGTGGACGGGATAATCACCGTGTCCACCTGCGGGCGCAGGACGCCGTAGAAGGACGGCGGCTCATGCCTCTCGTTGAGAATGCCCATCGGCGTCAGGAGCATGCCGCCGCGAACATTCACCGCTGGATGAAGCAGAAAATCCAGATAGGCCTGTTCGAGCTCGAGCTCGCCCTTTTCCTCCGCCCCTTCGACCAGCGCGTGCTCGACTTCCAGCTCGGACCAAAACTTCAGCCGCTCCGAAAAACTGTGGCCGAACAACAAGACGAAGCGGCGGAAATCCAGCGCGGCAGACTGTTCCTGGGGTTTCGAGAAGTTGAGCTCCAGGTAGCCGGAGACCGGCAGGCGCGTTTCCACCCGCTGGGGAGCGGCCGCGCCTGCCCGCCGCAACGAGGGCGGAGTCGTTTGCACCGGAGGGCGGAGGGCCGGAGCGGGCGCGGTTTGCGTTACGCGCCGCAGGGGAAGGGAAGCCGCCGTTTCCGAGCCGGCGCCGGAGGGCAATGACGGGAACTCGCGTAGCAGCCGCTGCACTTCGTTTTCGAGCGCAGCCACGCGATCCTCCAAGCCAAAATCTTCACCGTTGGCGTGCGGGCTTACCGCGGATGTTCCCTCCAGCCGCCGCGTCAGCTCCGCGACCTGCTGCTCCAGCGCCTGGATTCGGCCGGCGAGGTCATTTCCTGTCTGCGCAAAGAGAGCTGGCACCCATAACCAAGGCAGGATCCCCAGTAAACGCACGAGGCTGGAAACTGATTTCCGCGTCACTTCTGGAGTGCGGACGCAAGCCATCGAAGCCCTCCCTTGCAGAGATAGACGCCGACAGAACGGATTTACTCTGCTGTGCCTTTCATATAAAGTGCTGCTGACAAAGCATATTAATATACATTATTAAAAAGACGAAGTATAGCTTTGCGAATGTTATGTGTCAACCTGGATTATTCGTGAGACTTTCGGGCTGTGAAGATCGGAAGCCGCGCCTTTCCGTAGCCCAGGCGTTTACGCCTGGGTTCGAGGAGGCTCTCATACTGTGTAGCCCCCTTTCAGGGGCTTACCCGCTCCCCGGTTCGGAAGCCCCCTAAAGGGGGCTGCCAAAGGAAATGATTCGATTCCGTGTTCCCAGGCGTAAACGCCTGGGCTAGAGAAAAGGAACGCCACTGGTGGCTGTGAAGTTCATGAATAATCCGGCTGGAACGCCGGGGCTAGAGAAAAGGGTAGGTTCCCGACGTGAGGTTCATGAATAATCCAGATCAAGCGCCGGTCCTCGTTTCGCTCGGGATAACACGTGAACATCTGTCAAGCGGCCGTAGGGAAAGGGGATGTCTGGTGTGAGGTGATTCGGCTACCGCCCAACGGTCAGCCGGCGGGAGAGGAATTCTGGGAGCCTGGCCGCGCGCATCTTGCCGATCGTCGTCAGCATGTCGTAGGGAGTGCGGCCGAACTCGATGAACCCAGTGGTGTCATAAATCACGAAGGCCGCGCGAGTATCGCCGTCGCGCGGCTGGCCCACCGACCCGGGGTTCAGGTAATACGTCTGGTCGCTGCGAATCTGCCAGACACGGCGGTTTTTTGCCTTCGGCACGTGCATGGGGAGCGTCTCGGCCAATCCATGTGCGCCCCGCAGGAATCCCCCTTGCAGGTGCGTGTGCCCGAAAAAAGTGATCTGGTGCGTCACCAGGCGGAAGGCTTCCTCGGCTTCCCAGGGAGTGGTCACGTATTCGTCCTCGTCCCGGGGGCTGCCGTGCAGAATCGCGAATAGCTCTGCCACGTCCATCGGCCCGGGCGGCAGCTCGCGCAAGTAGCGGATGTTATCTCCGCTCAGTTGGGCGCGGGTCCAGTACGCCGCTTGGCGGGCGGTCTCATTGAACTGCTCGGCCGAGTCCACACCCGAGCAAACCCGGTCATGATTGCCCCGCACCACGATCTTCACGTTTTCCCGCACCCAGTCGGTGACCGGATCGGGGTCGGGACCGTAGCCGACCAAGTCTCCGCAGCAGATGATCTCGGTGTAGTCCCCTTCGGTGGCGGCCAGCACTGCCTGAAGCCCCTCCCAATTGGCGTGCAGGTCACTGATGATCAGATAGCGCATCCACCCACCACTTCTACCGCTCCGTCCCGCAGCGAGCGAAACGGATATTGTAACCAAGATTGCGCTGTTTCGGGTGCAAAAAGGTTTTGGAGTCGTCCTGCGGGTCGCCGGATGGGGACCGCGTTGCGCGAGGCACTCAGGATTCGAACTGCCGGTACGCTTCGCTCTTGGAGATGCGGCGCTCACGGGCGACCGCCTTGAGGGCCTCCATCCGGCTCAGCACTTGCTCCTCCATGAGTTCCCGGACACGGTCCTTCACGGACAGAACCTGGGTCGCCGAGGGCGGCGGTTCGCAGGCCGGTCCCAGAATCAACGTAATCTCGCCCAGAATCCTCGGCCGCGTCTGTAAGGCGGCAATCACCTGCGTAACGCTCCCTCGGAGAAACTCCTCGTGGACTTTGGTAAGCTCCCGCGCCACGGCCACGGTCCGGTCCCCCAGCACCGCCCGCACGTCCCGCAAGGCGGCGAGGACCCGCTGCGGCGACTCGAACGCGACGGTGGTGACCGGGGAACGCGCCAGCTCTTCGAGGAAGCTGCGCCGCGCGTTCGGTTTGGGGGGGAGAAATCCCACAAACTGGAAGGAATGGGTGGGGAGCCCGGAAACCGCCAGCGCCGCCACCGCCGCCGACGGTCCGGGAACCGGCACAACCGGAATCCCGCGCCGGATCGCAAGCTGGACCAGCCGGTAGCCGGGATCCGAAATCCCCGGAATCCCCGCGTCTGAAGCCAGCGCGATTCGCATTCCCTTCTCCAAGCGCTCGACCAATTCGGGCGCCTTGGCGCTCTCGTTGTGCTCGTGGTAGCTCGTTGTCCCGGTTCCAATCTCGAAGTGATTCAGCAACTTCTGGGTCTGACGGGTGTCTTCGCAGGCGATCAGATCGGCCTCCCGTAAGGTCCGCAAAGCCCGCAAGGTGATGTCCTCGAGGTTCCCGATCGGTGTCCCCACCAGGAAAAGCGTTCCGTGAGAAGACGATGGAGGAGCGTCGCCAGCGGCTTTGGTTTTCTCTTTCATGTGGTTTGCGGAGATCCGATTCTCCTTCGGAAATTCCAAGCATATAAAAAGCAGTGACGAGTGACAAGTGACGAGCAGGAAAGACAGAGAACAGGAAGACTGGACACTCCCTAAGGTTGACACCGCAAAAGCAGGCTTGTTAGGATGCCTCTAGGGAAGCGGATTGACAACGCCAGAGAGGGTTTGAGGGAGGCAAAGGAGCAGTGGCCAGGCTGACTCGGCACGAACTGAAGAAGGATGAATTCGCGGACCAGATGGCGTCCGTAACCGGATTCTTCACCGGACACCGCAGGCAGGTCGTGCTGGGCGGGGGCGCAGGTCTGTTGGCGGTAGCCCTGATCGTGGGCGTGTACCTATATGTGCGCAGCCAGCAAGCGGCGGCCTCGGAAGCCTTCGGCAAGGCGCTGGCGACGTTTCAGGCGCCGGTCATCGCGAATCCCCCTCCGCAAGTTACGGTGGTGACGTTCAAGACCGCTACGGAAAAATATACGGAAGCGATTCGTCAGTTCAACGAAGTATCCGACGCGTTCGGGAACTATAGCCAGGGCCGCTGGGCGCGCTACTACACTGCGCTTTCGCAGCGCGAGCTGGGCCAGTTTGCCGTGGCGGAGCAGGCGGCATCGCGGGCCAGAGCGACCGCGACCTGGCGGCCGTCGCCAAGATGGCCCTGGCGGGCCTCTATCAAAAGACGTCTCGGGCTGAGGATGCGGAAAAAATTTATCGCGAGCTCGAAAGCAACCCGACCGCGATTGTGTCCAAACCCACGGTCCAGATTGCTCTGGCGGAGCTCTATCAACGAACCAATCCTTCCCGGGCCACGGCGCTCTACCAGCAGATCGAAAAGGACTATCCCGGGACTGCCGCAGCGGATCAGGCCTCCCGAAAGCTGCGCGGCGGCGCCCAGTAGACCAGCGGGCGGATGCGCTGGACGCCTGCTATTGTTCATGCGCGAATATGCTTTGAGGCCGGAGCAGAGCCGGGGGCGCAGAATTGCGGAGCCGGCTCACCGCTACCGCAACGATTACCAGCGCGACCGGGACCGCATTGTTCATTCGCGCGCCTTCCGCCGCCTGGAAGACAAGACGCAAGTCTTCACCACCCGCTTCTCCGATCATTTTCGCAACCGCCTCACGCATACCATCGAGGTGGCGCAGATTTCGCGCACTGTCGCCGGCCTCCTGGGGCTGGACGTGGATTTGGTGGAGGCCCTCGCGCTGGTCCACGACGTCGGCCACCCGCCCTTCGGGCACTCGGGCGAGAAGTCCCTCGACCACATTATGCGGAAGTTCGGCGAGCGGTTTGATCACAACCGCCAGGCCCTGCGCATCGTCGAATCCTTCGAGCAGCGCTATGCCGAGTTTCCCGGACTGAACCTGACCTTCGAAGTGCGCGAAGGCATCGTCAAGCATTCGCGCGACTATGCGCCCGGCGAGGCCCCGGAGCTCGCGGAATACCTCCTCGATCAGAAACCCCCGCTCGAAGCGCAGTTGATTGACCTGACCGACGAGATCGCTTATTCGACCGCCGACCTCGACGACGGATACGAGGCCAAGCTCTTTGATCTCGATTCCCTGCGCGCCGAGCTGCCGCTGTTTGCGGAATTGTACGCCGAAGTCGCGGAGCGCTATCCCGACGCTTCCGCGAAGCTCCAGTTCAACGAAACGTTGAAGCGCGTCCTCGACCGCTTAGTTACGGACCTGCTCGAAAGCTCCCTGGCGCAGATTGAGCAGAGCGGCGTGGCGAGCGTCGAGGAGGTCCGGCGGCGCCCGCAGCGCCTGATCGCCTTCAGCCCCGAGGCCGCGCGCCAGAACCGCGTTCTGCGCGAGTATCTTCACCGGAATCTCTACTTTCATCCTGCCTTGGTTTCCGAAAAGGAGCAGGGGATGCAGGTGGTCGAGGACCTGTTCCAGTTCTATCTCGATCACCCGGCGAAACTCCCGCCCTCTTACGCCGAGCAGGCGCGCCAAGGCCCCAGCCATCGCGTCATCTGCGACTACATCGCCGGAATGACCGACCACTACGTGCAGCGGCTGCATCAGGAGTTGCTGGGACCTGCGAAGGGGGAGTAGGGAGTGGGGAGTAGCGAGTGGGGAAAAAACTACCGACTTTGATTCACCCCTGAGCGACTCCCGCCTTCCTGCATACATAATGGAAGAGGATCTGCTTGGTCTTCCCCACTCCCCATTCCCCATTCCCTGCTCCCCATTCCCCATTCCCTATTCTCCACTCTCCGCAGTTCTCCCATATAATGGGAAGGGGATAAAGATTGGCCCTGGAGACGCGCCATGTTCCTCGACATCCACGAGCTGGAGCGCGAGCGGATTGCGCTCGACCAGGTTTTGCCGCCGGGCCGGATTGATTTTGGCGAAGACGTCTGGCAGGTGGAACCGTTGGAAGTGCACGGTTGGGCGGAGTTGGTGGCGGGGGAGATTCGCCTCCGCGGAGACTTCCGGACCGCAATCGAAGTCCCCTGCGCTCGGTGTCTCGAACGCACCCGCCGCCCGGTGGCGATGGACTTTGACTTGTTCTACAGGGCCATTCAAACCATCGCCCGCGATGAGGAGGTCGAGATCAAGGGCAACGATCTCGACATCGGATTCTTCCACGGCGACGGGCTGCTGCTGGAGGACGCGCTGCGCGAGCAGATTTTGCTGGCGCTGCCCATGAAAAGCATCTGCCGATCCGACTGCGCGGGCCTGTGTCCGCAATGTGGCCGGAATCGGAATCTCGGCCCGTGTGGTTGTGCTCCCGCTCCGTCCGATGAGCGTTGGTCGCCGCTGGCTCGATTCAAGCTGTAAACACTCGATCGTGGCCGAGAGCCCTGCCAGGCCTTGGGACAGTTTGTCCAAAACCGGTTTTCGGGGTATTCTGGTTCTTCGCGGTCGGGAGCATGCGTAGCCGCGGCGCGGTGTTTGTGCCGTGGGCCGGCTGCAGAAGTTGTCTAGTTCCAGTCCCGCGGGAACTGTCGTTCCAAAGGAGACATATGCCAAACCCCAAACGCAGGCATTCTCACGCCCGGCAGGGAAAACGCCGCTCCCACCATTTTCTGAAGGCGGTCGCGCTGGTCGAGTGCCGCCAGTGCCACGAGCAGAAGCTCCCGCACCGGATTTGTCCCAAGTGCGGCTATTACGAAGGCCGCAAGGTCATCGCCGTCAAAGAACGGAAGTAGCGAATCATGTCCGAGCCGCGACCCATTCGGCAAGCTCAGGGCAGGCCGCAAGGGAGCGGTGGTTGACGTGCGATCTTCACCAGAAAGAAACCACCGCTTGCTTGCGCGCGCGGCTCGGATTCGCTTTCACCACTCACCATTCACCACTCACCGCGCCGCGGGCACGCGGCGCTTCAGCTCCTCAAACCAATGCATCACGACATGGATCTGGAACCGCCCGTTGATCTCTGGCGGCAGGTAAGCCAGCGCGCCCGTGTTCGAGAAGGTAAACTGCGCCACGCCGGTCAGCGTATCCGGCGGCGAGCCTAAGACGCCCTCGAGAACCGGCGCCGCCGAGCCAGCCACTTCCAATCGCACGGGATCGAACGCGATGGCCATGATCGTCCCCGCGCGATGGTAGATCAGGTGGCCGGTCCCGCTCGCGGGGTCTAGAGGGGCGGCGTAGCGCCCGAACGTGCCTCCCCGCACCAGGACTTTCTGCTCGCCGGTGTCGAGGCGCAACGCGGCGATTTGCGAGTCATCAGGATTACTTGGGGGATTACCTGAGGGACTGCCTGGGGGACTGGCTCCGACGCCAATCGTAAAGAGAACAGCTTTGCCGTCCGGGAGAAACTGCGGCCAGCGATGGCTCGTCTCGCCCTCGGCCAGCTTGGTCAACTGACGCGGCTCTCCCCCGGCGGCGGAGACTTCATAGAGAACGTCGGCATCGGTCAGGTTGAAGACGATGGTGTCGTCCGGCCCCCAACTTGCGCCCCGCAGGTTGGGAGCTTCGGGCGTCAGCGTCACGGCCTCGCCGCCGTAGAGCGGGACTTTCTTCAGCCTGCCGTCCGCGAAGAACCCCAGCCACTGACCATTGGGCGAAAAGAAGGGCGTATCCCCGCCCTCCGTGCCCGGAACCGGACGCGACTCCATCGTGGCCATATCCCGCACGTGAATCTGCCGGCTGCCGTCCTCTTGAAACACGAGATACGCCAGGCGCGCGCCGTCGGGCGAAAACGCCAGCGTCGGATCATTGTTCCAGTGCAGCGATCCTGCGGCGGGCGGAGGAATCACGAACGGGGCGGCTGCCTCCGGCGGAGGCTCAGGCGCCGTCGTCGTCGTATTGCAGCCCGCGATCGCCAGCAGTCCGCCCGCCAGCAGCAGAGCTACCCCCGCCCGCTTCGATTTTCCAATCTGCGCAATCTGGGTAATCTGCGGATTCCTTCCTGGTGGCCGCTCGAGTCAAACCAACGGCAGCAATGGCTTTTCCGGCGATCGAGGATTGGGAACGAGGCGCTTCTCCAGCGGAGAAACGTGCCAGTCCATCTCTTCCAGTGGGACCGCTCCCAGAAGCGGTTCGGCGCCATGCGGAAGCTCGATGACACGGACCTGACAGATTCTGCCTTGCACCTCCAGCTCGGCGATGCCAAACACACGGTAATCGTGCTCACCGCCGTCGGCGGTATAGACGCGAACCTCCCCCAGCACTTCGAGGCGGAGGCGTTCGATCAACTCCGCCGGCAAGGCCAATTCGGCTGCTCCGGAGTCCACCAGCGCCTCGCACTGGATTTCTTCGCCCCGCCGCTCCGCGGGCAGGTACCGGTTTTGCCAATTCCTGACCTTCACTCGAATGCGAAATACGCCCATGCCTCTCTTATACCGGATTCCGCTTTGCGGCGCTACTCACCATGCCCCACTCACCGCTTTGTCCGCTTGCTGACGCGCGCGGCTCGGATTCGCTTTTCTCCACTCACTACTCACCATTCACCACTCACCGTCCCGCAGGGACCCGCCGCTTCAGTTCTTCAAACCAATTCAGCACCACGTTGATCTGCGACACGCCCGAATCGCCCGCGCCCTGCTGAATCATCACGAAGCGCCGCCCGTCGGGCGTTTGTCAGAGCCGGGAGCGTCAGCGACCCGGGGGTTGGCCGTTGGCGCAGCGCAGAAATGAACCCCCGCTCCCTTATGGCCTGCCTGAGCGAAGTCGAACGGGTCGCGGCTCTGACTACCGCACCGGCACCCGCCGCTTCAATTCCTCGAACCAATTCAGCACCACGTGGAACTGCTGCGCTCCCGTCGAACCCTGTTCGCCTTGCCGGATCATCAGAAAGCGCTGGCCGTCGGGGGCTACGTCGTAGTTCACACGAGGTGCTTCCGGTGCGAACACTCCTTCAAAAAGGAGCCTGGGGCTACCCGCGCTGAAGGATGGTTCGGTCCTAACGTCCACGGCCATCATCTTGTTGCCGCTGCGGTAATAGAGTTCCCGGCCTTTGGGGTTCCAGTTC
Source organism: uncultured Solibacteraceae bacterium (assembly GCA_964461735.1). Classification (GTDB taxonomy): domain Bacteria; phylum Acidobacteriota; class Terriglobia; order 2-12-FULL-54-10; family 2-12-FULL-54-10; genus CAYWWM01. The sequence goes on from CAYWWM010000028.1 coordinate 10,831, forward strand.
GGCTCTATGCCACCTTCGGTCGAAATCTGCCACTTGCCGCCGGGACCGGGAAACGGCTGCACGTAGATTTCCACCCGACTTGACTCCTGGGAGACATAGGCGATCCAACGCCCGTCCGGAGAGAATCTGGGCGCGCCCTCATAAAATGGGGTTTGGAGGAACACGCGCGGCTTGCGCTCCTCCGAAAGCGGCAACACCCAAACGTCGAACCCCGTAGTCGGAGCAACGTCTGAGAAGGCAAGCAACTGACCATCCGGCGACCAGGAATACGGAAACTGAATGTGTTCGCTGACGGTGAGTCGCTCGTCGGGACCGCTTCCATCCGCAGGCTTCCAGAACAGGTTCTGAGGCTTTCCTTCCCTAGCGGAGCGGAACGCAATCCGCCTTCCATCCGGCGACCAGAGGGGGTAGGCATTCCCCCCCTCAAAGGTCAGCCGGGAGAGCGTCCCGCGCGGGATATCGTAGACCCAAATGTCACCCTGAGTGCCAACCGCCACGCGCTTGCCATCTGGCGAGACGCGGGGGTCCTCATAAGCCTGTGGTGGCGCAGCCAAAGGCTCAACCTCTCCCTGGCGGTCCACCCAGACCAGTGTGCGCTTCAGTTGGGCGCTTCCGGGCAAATAGACCAGCGATCCGTTCCGGGAAAAGCTGAAGTGGGCCGCACCGGTTAGACCGCTTACGGACTGCTCAATACCCTCAACGATTGCAACAGGGCCACCGGTCACCTCCAGACGTGCCAGGTCAAACGGCGCCGCCAGCAGCGTTCCCGCCCGGACATAGACCAAGTGTCCCGTAGGTACGTACCGGGCATCGGAGCCTCCTTCGATCAAGAGCCGCCGCTCGCCCGTTTCCAGGTCCTGCGCCACGATCTGTGCGTCATCCCAATTGGAGGTGGTCGTCACGGTGAAGAGCACTGCCTTGCCGCCCGGCAGCATCTGTGGCCCGTGGCCGGATTCCCCCTTCGTAGAGTCCAAGGTGACCAAGGGCTGTTTGGTTCCTCCGGTCCCGGGGACCCGCCAAATACCATCGGGACCTTGTCCGAAGACAATCGTGTCATCCGGCCCCCAGCTCGCGCCAAACGGGTTCGCGGCTTTGCAGAGCGCAACGGGCGCTCCGCCCGTAATCGAGACCTTTTTCAGCGTGTTGTCCGTAGCCCAAAACCCCACCCACTGTCCGTCCGGAGAAAAGAAGGGACCTCTCATTCCGCCTTCTGTGCCTCGGATGGGCGTGGATTCCAACTGATCCATCGCGCGCAGATAGAGCTGGTTGTTGGCGCCATAGACCAGATGTGTGCCGTCGGGCGAAACGGCCAATACGTGACGCCCCAGATTGCTCAACTGCTCGGTCGGTGGCAGCGTCAGGGCAAAGCGGGCAACGGGCTGCGGCGCTGGAACACCGGAACGCATCAGACTCCAGACGGCAAGGCCCGCCACTACGAGGCCCAAAGCGAACGCCGCAGCCCAAGGAATTCCCCGCCGCCAGACGGGAGGCTCAGGGACCGGTGGTGGTAGCGCCGGAGGCGGCACCGGAACAGGCACGCTCCACGGCTCTTCCAGCGCGATGGCCATGTCGGTGGCGGCGTGAAACCGCCGC
>CAYWWM010000029.1:0-12305 GCA_964461735.1 uncultured Solibacteraceae bacterium
TCGGGTCGAGAACTGCCTCGCGGATCACGGCCAGCGACTGCACTCCAAATGCTTCGTTGAGTTCGATGAGGTCAATCTGGTCGAGCGTGAGGCCGGCCAGCCGCAGCGCCTTCGGAATCGCCGCCACCGGCCCGATCCCCATCACCTCCGGCGGGACCCCCGCGGTTGCGAACGCGAGGAACCGCGCCAGCGGTTTCAGGCCGAGAGCCTTGGTCCGCTCGGCCGACATCACCACGGCCGCCGCGGCGCCGTCGCTGGTTTGCGAGGAATTGCCAGCCGTCACTGTGCCCTGCGCGTGGAAGACCGGTTTCAGCTTCGCGAGCGCTTCGAGCGACGTGTCAGCGCGTGGGCCTTCGTCCGCCGCAAAGGTGGTGGTCGCGCTTTGCGGCTTAAGCCCGCTGCCGTTGTCGGCTTCCACCACGGTCGTCGTCGTCACTTCGAGGGGAACGATCTCGTCCTGGAATCTGCCGCTGCGAACGGCCGCGACGGCCTTCTGGTGGCTCTCGAACGCGAACGCGTCCGCCTCGTCGCGCCCGATCTGGTACTGCTGCGCGAGATTCTCCGCTGTCAGGCCCATGTTGAGATAAACGTCCGGGTAGCACTCCGTCAGGTAGGGATTCGGCGCCAGGCGCGCGCCCGGCATCGGAACCAAGCTCATGGATTCGGCGCCGCCGGCCACGATCACCTCGGCGAATCCGGCCATGATCCGCTCCCCCGCCATGGCGATGGCCTGCAGCCCCGAGGAGCAGAAGCGGTTGATCGTCATCCCGGAAACCGTGAGCGGCAGGCCCGCCCGCAGGCTCGCCACGCGCGCCATGTTGTTTCCCTGCTCCGCCTCGGGATAGGCGCACCCGAGGATCACGTCGTCAATTTCCTCCGCCGCCAGTCCGGGCGTCTGCCGCAGCAAGGTCGCAATCACCGCCGCCGCCATGTCGTCTGGCCGGGTGTTTCGCAGCGTCCCGCGCGGCGCTTTCCCCACCGCTGTGCGCAAGCTCGTCACGATCACTGCATCTTTCATGGCTGGCGCTCCTTCCGCTGACCCGTGAGCTGTCGGTCCCTGCTGTGGCTGCTCCTCCTGGTGATAGGATGACACAGCGGCGGTTTTAGTTTCGGAGCGGCTTCCCGGTTCCCAGCAGATGCTCGATGCGGGCCTGCGTTTTTTCCTCGCCGCAAAGGCTCAGGAACGCCTCGCGTTCGAGATCGAGCAGGTACTGCTCGCTCACCACGGCTGCCCCCGCCAGCTTGCCGCCGCAGAGGACGTGCGCAAGCTTCCCGGCCACCAGCGCGTCATGCTCCGTGATGAACCCGCCGCGCCGCGCTTGATGAACTCCAATTTTCAACTCCGCGATGCCGCCTTCGCCCAGCACTCGGACGTCAGAGCGTGGGCCAGCCTGCGAGGGGCGGTACCCGCTGCGGACCATCTCCAAAGCCGCCTGTTTGGCGTCGCCGAGCAGCCGGTCGGGGTTCATCGTGATCCCGTCCGAGGCCCGCAGGAACCCGAGCCGACGCGCTTCCTCCGCGCTGCCGGACACCGTGGCAAAGCTGATGGTCTTGAACACTTCCCGCACCCTGCCGAGCGCATCTCCTCCCGCCGGCAGCGCGTCCGTCGCACGCAGAAGCATCTCTTTCGCGCCTCCTCCGGCGGGGACCAGACCCGCGCCTGTCTCGACCAGACCTACGTATGTCTCCGCCGCCGCCTGCGCGCGCGGAGCAGCCAACGCGATCTCGCATCCTCCGCCGAGCGTCATCCGAAACGGTGCGACCACCACCGGCTTGGCCGAGTACTTGATCGCCACGTTCAATTGCTGGAACTGGCGGATGATTTGGTCAATCTGTCCCCAGTTCTTCTCCTGGATTTCTTGCAACAGCATCGCCAGGTTCGCGCCCGCTGAAAAGCTCTCTCCCTGGTTCCCGATCACGAGGGCGTCGAAGTTTCGGGAGAGTTCCTGCAGTCCGGTGTGAAGCATAGCGATCACGCCCGGCCCGATGGTGTTCAGCTTACTTCGAAACTCGACGCAGGCGACTCCGTCTCCCAAGTCCCGCAGGCAGGCGTCGGCGGACTCCCGGATCACGGGCGGCGCGTTTGCTCCGCCGCGCAGCAAGATCGCGCCTGAAGGCTGGTCCACCGCCCGATAGGCAGCTTCGTGGAAGTCGAAATATCGCGTGGTCCCGTTCGTAGAATAGAACTGGAGCGCCCCGGAGGCGAGCATCCGCGTGACGTTCTCCGGAACCGCCAGTTCTTCTTTCTCGATCATCTCTACGAACTCGGGGACTCCTGCCGCGTCCCACAACTCGAAAGGCCCGAGCTCCCAACCGTAGCCCCACTTCATGGCCCGATCCACGTCGAGCACGCGGTCGGCAATCTCCGGGATCCGCTCTGCCGCATAGGCGAACGTCCGGCAGAGAACCTTCCGCAGGAAGCGACCGGCCGCATCCTCGGACTGGAGGAGCGTCCGAACCCGTGCGCTCGTGTCTGCGATTTTTCCGGCGAGTTCGAGTGCGGCGAAGGTACCTTTTTTCCGCGGGCCGTATTCCAGTGTCGCGGGATCAATCGTCTGAATCTCCGTGCCGCCGGAGGGTTGTTTGCTGCGCTTGTAGAATCCCGATCCCGTTTTGGCGCCGAGCAATCCGCGCGTGAGCATTCGCTCGGCAAACTCCGGGAGGCGCAAGACGTCGCGCGGTTCCTCGGCAGGAGCATTCCCGAGCAACGTGCGCATCGCATGGTGGAAGACATCCAATCCCACCAGATCGAGCGTCCCAAACGTGGCCGATTTCGGCCACCCGATCAGCGGGCCGGTCAGCTCGTCCACTTCCGCTACACTCAGATTTTCCTCTTCCATCACGCGGAAAATCTGGCAGACGCTGTGGACCCCCACGCGGTTGGCGATGAAGTTCGGCGTGTCTTTGGCGCGCACCACGCCCTTGCCGAGGCGCACGTCGGCGAACTCCGACACCGCGTCAGCGACCTCGGGCAGCGTGTCCGGGCCGGGAATGATTTCGAGCAGGTGGAGATAGCGCGGCGGGTTGAAAAAGTGGGTTCCGAGAAAGCGCCGGCGAAACTCTTCCGGCAAGTCCGCGGCGAGGCGCGTAATCGAAAGCCCGCTGGTGTTGGTGCTGATGACCGCGCCCGCCCTCGAAAGCGGCGCGACGCGGGCGAGCAGGCTGCGCTTGATGGCGAGGTCTTCGGCGACGGCTTCGATAATCCAGTCCGCCTGCCCGACCCAGAACAGGTGGTCCTCGAAATTCCCGACGGTCACGCGGCCGGAGAATTCGGGCAGAAAAAAAGCCGCGGGGCTGCCCTGGCGCGCCGCGTCGAGACCCGCCTGGGCCATGTGATTGCGAACGGCGGGCTCATCCAGGCCGAGACCTTTCTTTTTCTCATCGGGCGTCAGCTCGGCGGGAACCACGTCGAACAGAAACGCGGAGACGCCGCAATTGGCGAGGTGCGCGGCGATGCGGGCGCCCATCGTCCCAGCCCCCAGAACCGCCGCGCGCTGCACCGTCCATTTCATGGGCACTCTGCGGCCTACGGCTGTCGCACGATCTCGAGATTGGCTTGCGGGATTTCGATCCGCTGGATTTCTCGGCGCTCGGTGGTCCAAATCTCGATCTGGACGTCCTCGGTGGTCGCCCGGAAATGACGCAATGCCACCGGCGTCCCCTGCACCGGCAGGGTTTCCTGGCCGACCAACGTCACGCGGATGAGCGAGGGTGTGGCTTCCTGCGGCACGAACACGTTGAAGCTCTGCGTCCCGGTTCGGGCCATGTCGAACCGGCGAAGCAGGAGTCCATACTGGTGGAAAAAGTTCGTATCGAGGACCACTACTCCCTCCTCGGGAAGCTGGAAGACTTGTTCCTGCTTGCCCGCCTCGGTGGTCGAGGACAGCAGCGTCCCGTCGGCGCCGAACTCCGCCGTCAGGGTTCCCTTCTGCGGGGCCTGCTGGCGCCTCTCATACGAAGCCGGTTTCCAGTCCGCGTTCGCTCGCAAGAGGCTCGATTCCGAGACGCGCGGCGCTCCGGGAACATCGAGCTGCAGCTCGCCGGTCGCCTCCCACCCGGCAGCGGTCTGGCGAATCTGGAACCGCTCGTTTCCGATGCTGCGCCCGTTGGACCGGATCACGAACGCGCCGCGCTCCTCTGCCGGCGCGGACTGCGCCGCCGCAAACCGGCCTCCCCACGTCAGAACGGCCGCGAGCAAGGCCAGGAGGATCGAACTGGGTTTCAGCAATTGCACAGCAGCCTTTCGAAAACCGGCAAGGTCAGAATCCGGTTTACCACCTCACCGGGATCGGAGTTTCCCGTCCCCACCGTAAAGGAAGCCTGCCGATAAAACGGCAGCCGTTGTTCGTAGAGCTGCCGGAAGCTCGCTTCATCGCGGAACAGCGGGCGATTCGTGAGCAAAGCGCAGCGCAGCAGCAATTGCTCCACGGGGCACTCCAACCAGATAGTAATCGCCTTGGCGCTCTGGAGCAATTCGAAATTCGGGGGCTGGGCAAACGTTCCGCCGCCGAGCGCCACGACCCGTCCCCCGCCATGCGCCCCTTCTTCGAGGACGCGCTCCAGCGTCTCCCGCTCTTTTCGGCGGAACGCCGCCTCGCCCGCCCGGGCAAAGATCTCGGCGATCGTGCGGCCTTCCTCCTCCTCGATGCAGGCGTCCAGGTCCACGAACTTCCAGGCCAGCCGCTGCGCCAGTTTCGTCCCCACGGTCGTCTTGCCGCATCCCATGAAGCCGACCAGATACACCGCCGACGGCTTCCCAGAGAAAGATGCGGAAGGGCCTGCAGGAGAAGAAAGGGTCATCGTGGTCGGTCCAGAGAACGGTCCCTGCACGGGCACGAGCCTTCAATACAAGACAGCGCTGCCCCTACCGCCCGAACGAAACTCGCGGTTCCTCAGTAAGGCAAGTGTTCAGCGGCCGCCGGACAATCGGATTGTACCACTGTAGGAAGTGATCTGGACGGTGGACTTGCCGGTGCTGACCCGGCCTTGCACGGATCGCCCCGTGCGGCGCGATTGCAACCCCGCCGCCGCCGGAGGACCGGAAGGAAGGGGAAGGCGGTTCTCAATCGCCCCTTGGATGGACCTAGCATCCACATCGAAGCTGGCTCGCGGGGTGGCCTGAATTTCAATCGGGGAGCTATAACTGTGGAGCTGATAGGTTCCGCCCAGGCCGAAATCGCCCTGATAGCGAATCGCGCCGGAGTTCGTGCTCGCACTGAATTTGGAGGCATTCACTTGGGCAAAGCTGAGGTTGCCGCTCACGGAAGCGGCCTCGATATGGCCTTCCGAAGACCGGATCTGAATGGGGCCTTCCACGGTGCGCACGGTGATATCGCCGCGGACGCGGGAAAGAGTCACGGAGTTCCCCCCCCCTTCAATGGTCACCCCGCCTTCCAGGTCCTCGACCGTGATGGTTCCTTGCTGGGAGACCACGTTCACCAGTGCCTGACGCGGCACGCGGATTTCCAGGTCCACGCGCGCTTCCTGGGGCGAGAGGTTCTGGCGCTTCGGATGGGTCTCCACCGTTACCTTCTCCTCATTGCCCACCAGGATCACATCCATGCCGTCGGAAGCGCGGTCGCACTTGATCTCCACCTGGTTCTGGTCCCACACCTTTACCGTGATTGTCCCCGTGTGGCTGTGCAAGAAAAAAGCTGGATTGGCGATCGTGGCGAAGCTTTTTTGGATCACTTCGCCGAAGGCCGCGTTGGTCCCCACGCACACGAGACCCGCGACCGCCAGCCACGTGGGCCAGCTTCTACCTCGGAACTGTAGCTTCGAATGCATTGAAATCTTCCATCTCCCAACGCATCAACTGCTCGAAAAATTGCCTCTGTTGTTCCTGGGCCTGATGGAGCTGTAAGAGAACTTCCAGATCATTGGGGTGCTGGTCGCGAAAGCGCTGCAATTCCCCCACCGAAGAATCAATCTGCTGCCAGTTTCGGACCAGAATTGCCTGCCGCTCCGGGGGGGCCTTTTCGATCGCTTTCTGAATGACCTGTTCTTCTTCCCGGGCCGGCGCGGCAGAGGCGACCCGCTCCTGAGCCGCATCCGCCCCAAGCGTCTGCGAAGGCGCGGGGGCGGACGCCACGGCAGGCGCCGCCGAGGGTGGCGTTACCTGGTCGCGGATGAACTCGACTCCCACCAGCGCCAGCACGAATACGGATGCGTAGGCAACGCCCATCGGCAGGCGCGCGACCCATGCGAACGTCAGAATGCTCTGGAGCCAGGACTGCGCCGGCTGCCGCAAGACGCCATCCCGGCTCAGCTCGCTGCGGATATTCGCCCACAGCCGAGCGGGCGGCTGCTCCGCCTCCATGAGTTGCCGGGCTTCCCACCGCAGCCGGTTCACTTCCCGGACCAGCTTGGCGCACTGGGCGCAACTCCCCAAGTGGTCCTCCATGCCGGGAGAAAACAGACCGGGGTCATCCAGTTCCTGCCATTCGCGTTCGAACTCCACGCACTTCATACATCACTCCCTTGCTGTGTTCGTGCTTCCTCGAAACCTTCGGAAATTTCCGGGGAATCACCCTCTCTTTCGGGGGCCTTTCCTCCTTGCAGCAGGTTCCGCAACTTGAGGCGGGCCTTGTGGAGCTGCGACTTCGAATTTCCGACCGAACACCCGATCATCTTGGCAATTTCCCTGTGTTCGTAGCCTTCCACGTCATGCAAGTAGAACACCGTGCGATACCCGGCCGGCAGAGCCCCGATGGCCCGTTGCAACACCACGCGGTCCACCGATCCGGCGAGCGCTGAGTCATCCGAGCCGAATTCCCTCGGGTGCGAGTCCCCCGAGTCGGACTCCGCCGGTTCGTCGAGCGACGTGGTGAGAACTCCCTTCTTGCGGAGTTTCATCAGCACCAGGTTCACGGCCAGCCGGTGCATCCAGGTGGAGAACGCCGCTTCGCCGCGGAAGGTGCCGATCTTTCGGAACACCTGCAAAAACGCTTCTTGCGTCAGATCCTCGGCTTCCGCGGGGTTCCCGGTCATCCGCAGGCACAACGAGTAGATCCGGCGCTTGTGCGCATGGTAGAGAACTTCAAAAGCCTCGGCGCTCCCGTTCTTGGCCTCTTCCACCGCCCTGGCTTCTGCATTCTCAGTAACATCCCGAAGCTCGGAACTCAAGGGGCTCCGTCGAATAGCACCTGCGCTCAGTCTCTCAGATGCCGGTAGGATTCCTGGAAGTTGCATAGAAACCGTGTGCACTCGACCACACCTCCGAGAGGATCATTCCTAAGATGCTTCTCCCGGCCAGCCGGTTGCCTCACGATTTCACTTCGATCGCCCTGCAATCTTCCCCGATCTTGTTGATTCACAATGGCTTGAAAACGCCTAGCGATTTCCCCCCGTTCCCGCCGCGGTCCACACGGCCTTCCCGACCCCCACGTTTCCGGCGGCGTCGTACACGCGCACCGTCAGCAGGTGCTCCCGGCCATCGAGCGGACTGACGGTAATGGTGAAGACTTCCTCCTGCGAATCAATGATCCCGTCTTCCGACAGCAGAGGCTTCAAGGGGTCGGCGTCCACGGCGTACTCGGCCCGGGTCAGGACGCTGGCCGCGTCCCGCACCCGGAAACGGGCCGTGCCCGCATCCGCTGCCCGGCTGGCTTGGCCCTCCTCCACTAAAGGCGGCGTGGCGTCCACCAGGAAGGGGGGGCCGATGGTTTCTGCGCTTCGCGCGCTCCCCTGCGGATTGGCGCCCGCGTCGGAGGCGACCACCTTCAGCCGGTAACGCCCGTCGGGGAGCACGTCGTTCTCCAGGGCAAAGGTGTTGGCCCGGAGGTTCTCCTCCAGGAGCTTCCACTCGTTCTCGCTCTCGCCGCGGAAATACAAGGAATAGGCCAGCTCGTCCTGATCGGGATCGTTGGCGGTCCAGCGAACATCGAGGCCGCGCGGCGTCTGGCCGCGGGCAGCTCCCACTCCGGAGAACCCGCGCTGACCTCCTGGCGCATTGGTAATCGTAACCTGCTGTCCGCCGCCCCCGCCGCCCCCACCTCTTCTCTCGCTGCGCGGCGTAACGCGAATATCGGAAACTTCCGGCGAACGGTTGCGCGGCAGGTAAGCTACGGTGACTTCCCGGAGCACGGGCGAGCGGCCGGAAGAAGACCGCAGCACCGCTTTCCATTGCAGGTAGCGGGCGGGGGGGCTGGTGATCTGCTCTCCGCTCGCCTGGCGGCGCGGCTCGGACCAATCGCTCCAGGTCGAGTCGGGGCGGCTGGAGTTGCCGCTCCGGGTAAAGAGCTCCAGCGAGGTCCCCGCAGCGAGGTCGGCGTTCCAGCGAATCTGCCCCCAGCCGGTGATGGTCCCGGCATCGCGGATCTCGGACTCGAACGAGCCCATCGCGGCCGGGCGCGTTCCCATTCGGAAGACCTTGCCGACGTTCGCGGTCGCGGCCAGGACAAAGTTGCCGGCGGAAATCAGCCGGGTGGTTTCTCCCTGTCCGGTTTGGGTGAGCAGGGAAACGCGCCGGTCCGGGGTAAGCTCATAAATCCGGCCGCGCTGGTCGGTCGAGAACAGCAGGTTATCCCCCGAGACCTGCACGTCAAAGACGCTCTCGTTGGGGGAGTCCCAAAGCGTTTCGACGGTGCTGTCCGGCCAAACGCGGAACAAAGCGCTGCGCGTCCCCCGGCCCTGTCCTCCCTGCCCCGCTCTTCCGGTGATCACCGGCTGCACCGACTGCACGGTCACTTGCGCAGTTCCCTCCCCCGGGTCCTGGTCCTGCTGCCCGCCGCCGCCGCCGCCCGGAGTCGGGAAAGGGGAGTCGTCGTCGGCGCGAACCGTGATGGTGGTGGCAGTGCGGACAGGAGCTTGTCCGCCTCCCCCGCCCCCTCCGCCGCCGACGCGAATGCGGCGGTCTTCGGGGCCGCCCAGCGCGGTGGCGTAGATGCTGCCGTCGCTCCCTGCGAGCACGCTGCGGATCTCCGACTGCGGAGCGTCATAAATGACAAACCCTCTTCCGCCGCCGGGGGAAATTCGGTAGAGCAGCCCGTTCGGTTCAGTTCCGGCAATCAGTTCGTCACCGAACGCGAACGCCAGGCTGACGACATTGCTCTGCTCGGTGTCGTAATAGAGAGTTCCTTCGCCGCTCGGCTGCACGCGGTAGATTCTGCCGCGATCTCCCGTCCCCACGTAGAGAGACCCGTCAGGGCCGAAGGTGAGCGACCAGATGTAGCGCGTCTGGGGAGCAAAAAACTCCTCCGAGCGCCCGGAAGGGTCCACCTTGTACACCTTGCCGTCCGGCGAGCTGCCGACGTAGACGTTGCCCTGGCGGTCCACGGCCAGCGCAAAGATATCCGGTTCGGGAGCGTCAAAAAACAGCGCTCCCTGCGAATCATCCCCCAGCCGGTAGACGCGCCCCCCGTGGCCGGTGCCGAGGTAGACGCTCCCGTTCGGGTCGCGCGCCACGGCCCAAATGACGGCCTGGTCGGTCGTGAAGACCTCCTCGAGCGCCGGCGCCAGCTCCACGGCGCCTTCCCGGTTGAGCGAAATGTCCGTGAAGTTGCCGCTGCGGAATTCTTCATACGTCGAAGTCGTCCAGAACTGGGTGCTGACGCCGATCGCCGCAGTCGCCCATAGCGCCACGAGCAGGAGTGTTCTCTTCAGGCTGTTTCGCATCAGTTGCACATCCTTACCGTTATGAGTGATAGCGGTTATGAGTGAATAGCGGTTAGTCTTGCTTTTCACTATTCACTAACCACTATCCACTAACCACTAAAATCACTTGCCTTCACTCACTCACCATTACGGTGATGGTTTTTACGCCCGAGACCAACGAGGGCAAGGGGTCGAGCTCGTACTCCGCCACGGTCGAAAGGAAGGTGGGCGAGACTTCCGCGCTGAGCGAAGGGTCCGCCGAGATGATGCGCGACACGGACGGCGGCGGCGCCGGGAACGCTTCTCCCTGAATCACGAACCCCGGCTCCAGGCGCGAGAGCCGCGCGTAGAGGCGGTTGTTCCGCCGCAGCTTGTTGATGGCCCGGACCAGTTGTTGCGGGTTCTTGGGGAGCACTCTGCGGCCGGTGCGGTTGAGTTCCGCGCGGTCTATGATCGTACCGTCCGCCACGAGGATGGTCACGGGACCCGGTGACAGGCTGGCCGGAATTTCGATGCTCGTCTTTTGCAGCGTTTCTTGACCGTCCTGGGCGCGCAGCAGCGCCGTCAGTTCCAGCGATTCGCCCCGTTTGACCTCTCGGCGGTCGCTCCAGATTCGTTCCAGCTCACGGACCATGCGGCGATCGTTGGCCTGCACTCGCAGCCGAATTCCCTCGATATCCACGGGACCCAGCTCGCTCTGCATCAGATACGTCAGGGTCGTGGCGGCCGACTGCGCAACCATGGCCGGGGCGTTGGCATTCCCGCTGATGTAGTTCTCCACTTTCACGTCCGGGAGGCCGTTCTTGAGCGTGACCGTCTGCTCGACCTGGAGCGTCGAATCGCCCACGTTCCGCTCCGTGGTTCCGAGCGACGACTGAATCGCCATGTTCACCAGGAACGGCAGCAGGAAGCGGTCGTTGACCACCTCGAAACGGTAGGACCGTCCGGGGCGCTGCCCGGAGGTGACTTCGAGCTCCACCGGAACCATCTGCGCGCGGCGGCCCAAGATACCCAGGATGCCCGAGCTGCGGTCCTCCCCGATCACGCCGAGCAGCTTTCCCGGCGTCGAGATTTTCATCGAATTCGCGTAGCTCGGAAGCGAGGTCAGCACCTCCGATTCGGCAAACGGGATGGCGGTCGGCCCGGCGGAAAGGAAGCGGTGCCCGAAGGCAAAGACGCGCCCCTGGTCCACCAGCGTGACGGTTCCGTCGGCGCTCATGCCCATGTCGCCGCGCACGAGCTGTACGCTGATCATGGAGCCTGGCTCCAGGCGCGAGGCATCGCCCATGGTCTGGTCTGCGGTGCCGCCTCCGCCGCTCTGCATGGGAACCAGCCCCAGCGCGCGAAGCTGCGGCGCGAAGTATTCGACGGCCTCGGTCGTGAAGCCGGAAAGCGCCAGCGGCGTGGCCACGCGCACCAGGGAAGTCTCGCTGCCGCCCCAAAAGACCCGTTGGGATAAATTCGCCGCCGGAGGCAGCAGGTTACTGTCTGAGCTCGGCGTTTCCGAAGCCACCAGGCGCAGCTCCGACGGGTTTCCCTCGTCGGGCACAAAGCGCCAAGCCTGCTGCGGGCTGCCCGGAGTCTCTGCCGAGGACTCCTCCGCAAAGGATTCGATCATCTGCTCGATGGGAGTGATTCCCGCGATGGGCGCTTTCGAAAACTGGAAACCCAAGGCCACCGCCCCGGCGAGCCGTCCGTCAATATAGACGGGGCTGCCGCTCATGCCCGCCAGAATGCCGGCTTCCGCCAGCGGCCCTCCGGACAAGCGCGCCAGAATAATGCTCTGCCGCGGAGACACGTTCCGCAGCACGCCGAGTATCTCCACGTCGAACTGGCTGATCGTCCGGCCCTCGAACACGGTGCGCCCGACGCCTTTCATTCCCGGCTGGATTTCCGACACCGGGATCACGGGGACTCCGACGCCGGTCTGCTGCGCCTGAGCAACTGTCCCCAGCAGGATGAGGACCGCACCCCAAAGCCATTGGAACATTCGGGGGCGGCACGTAAACGGCATTTGCATGGAACGATTTGTGTTTGGCAACGCCACGTCCTTAGACTACAGGCTAAACCCCAAGCTAAGTCAATGATAGGCCATGCGAAAGACCGCCGTCAAGCGAAGTTCCTTTTTCTCCACCCAAGAGTAACGGGGAGGAGTAGAATCCATAGCAAGCGCTAAAAACAAGGGAGGATGATGGAGCGATGGAAACGAAAACCGCAACGAAGACCATAGACCGCCGCGAATTTTTGGGGCGCAGTATCGGCGTGGCCGGGGGCGCGGGCCTGTTGGCGCACTCGACGTTGCCGAGCCTGCTTCAGGCGCAGTCGCAAGCCCCGGTCGCCAGCACTACCATTCGCCGTCCGGACCGCTTCGAGGACTCGTTTATTTTCGAGCGCAAGCCGTTCACCTGGCCGGGAGGAAAAACGCTTGCGGTATGGTTCGTGCCCAACGTCGAGGTCTGGCACTTTGACTCCTCGGCCGGCGCGGCCGCTTCCCCCATCCCCACTGACCGCGTGCCGGACGTGATCAACTACGGGTGGCGGGAGTACGGCATCCGCGTGGGACTGTGGCGGATGGCGGATATCTTCGACGCCGCCGGCGTTCGCGCCACCGTCGCGCTCAATGCAGCCATCTGCGAGGTCTATCCGAAAGCCGTCGAAGAGATGAAGCGGCGCGGCTGGGAATTCATGGGCCACGGCATCACCAACACCCG
>CAYWWM010000030.1:0-12290 GCA_964461735.1 uncultured Solibacteraceae bacterium
AGGCCGGCGGAACGACGCAGCAAGCCGCCCTGCGCACGGTCGGCCCGGCGGACCGGCTGGTGCTGCCCCCGCCGAACGCCACGCCCTCGAACGAGAACCGCTCCAAGGTCATCGGCTGGCCCGCCGGGAAGACGCCTACGCCACTCGCCGGCTTCCGCGTGGCGCCCTTCGCCGATGGCATGACCAGCCCGCGCGAGCTTTACACGCTGCCCAACGGCGACGTGCTGGTGGCCGAGTCGCCGCGCGGCGGCGGCAATCAGAACGCGGGCGCAGCTTCCCCGCCCAGCCGAATTACGCTGCTGCGTGACGCCAACGGAGACGGCAAGCCCGAGGTCCGCGAGGTCTTTATTGCCAACCTCAACCGGCCGCACGGCATGGTCTTGGTCGGCAGCCGCTTCTACGTCGGCAATACCGACGGCGTGCTGATGTTCCCCTATCAGCCCGGACAGACCAGGATTGCCGGAAGCGGCGAAAAAATTCTGGAGCTCCCGACCGGCGGGCACTACACGCGCAACCTCGCCGCCAAGCCCGACGGCTCGAAGATCTATGTCTCGGTCGGCTCGCGGTCGAACGTGGACGAAAACGGCGAGGACGCCAAGGACTCCCGCCGCGCCGCGGTGCTCGAGATCAACCCCGACGGCAGCGGCATGAGAGTCTTTGCGGGCGGCCTGCGCAATCCCGTGGGCCTCAAGTTCCAGCCGGGCACCAACACGCTCTGGACCGTTGTCAACGAGCGCGACCGCCTCGGCGACGACCTGGTGCCGGACATCTTCACGAGCGTGCGCGAGGGAGCGTTCTACGGCTGGCCGTACACCTACTACGGAAAGAACGAAGACCCGCGCAAGAAAGGCCAGCGGCCGGACCTGGTGGCGAAAGCCATCGCGCCCGACTACGCGCTCGGGCCGCACGTCGCGCCGCTGGGCTTGACGTTCTATACGGGCGCGTCCTTCCCGGCCGAGTATCGCAACGGGGCCTTCGTCGGCCTGCACGGCTCGTGGAACCGCTCGCGGTTCAACGGCTACAAAGTGGTCTTCATCCCGTTCCAGAACGGCCGCCCGAGCGGCGATCCGCAGGACTTCCTGACCGGGTTCGTCGCCAATCCGGCCGACTCGACGGTCTATGGCCGCCCCGTCGGCGTGGCGGTTCTGCGCGACGGCTCGCTGCTCGTCGCCGACGATGGCGGAAATGTTGTCTGGCGGGTCAGTAAACAGTGAGTGGTGAGTAGTGAGTAGTGAGTGGTGATTAGTTAGTAGTGAGTAGTGGATAGTGAATAGTGGATAGGAAAAGACAGAAGCTGGAGCCAGAGGAAAAACCCGGAACCGCTAATCACTACCAGGGACCACTAACCACTGTTGTTTTCACTATCCACTAACCACTATTCACTATCCACTGCTGTTCCCTACTCACTACTCACCACTCACTACTCAGCCATCAAAACGGAGGTTTGCATGGAGAAGAAACGGGCACTATTGGCTCTCGCGGCGGGGATTCTCGCGCTGTCGCAGTGGGCGTTCGCGCACCACTCGCTGTCGGCCGTCTATCGCGGGGAAAACGATTTTGCGGTGACCGGCGTGGCCACCGCGTTCCTGTTCAGCAATCCGCACGCCGTCGTGCACTTTGAAGTCCGGGATGCGAACGGCAACGTCGAGCGCTGGAGCGCCGAGACGTCCGGGGTGCGGAGATTGGAAACGGCGGGATGGAGCAAAGAAACCATCAAGCCCGGCGACCAGGTCACGGTGATCGGGCGCCCATCGAGAGACGGCAGCAAGAAGATGTTCATGGAAAGAATCGTCGTCAACGGCAAAGAGTGGGAGCGGGGACGGCGGTAAAAGGCGCCTAGCGTCAATCGCAATTCATATCGCACCACCCAAAAAACTTAACTTACTATACCACGACCTACCACGCCGGTCATCCCGAGGAGCGATCCCCGCGAGCAGGGTACAGCCGGCGTTTCGTCCTTGGCACTCCTCCTATATACTGTCATCCCGAGGAGCGTTCTGCCCCGAGCGAAGCGAGGAAAGCAACCAGGGACCTGCACGTCAACTCAGCCGCCGATGAATTACTACGTTTACATACTTTCCAGCCGTTCGAGGAACTTGTACACGGGCGTAACCAACGACATATTTCAAAAGAGTTTGGCAGCATCGGGGCGGAAGAGGCTCTGCTTTCACCCAGAAGTATCGGATTCAGCGGTTGGTCTACTTCGAGCAGCATGACGATGCGCGGAACGCTAGAACTCGTCTCAAAAATGGTTTATCGAGCCTTCCTCGTAAGGGCACGGCTTCAGCCGTGCCGAAAAAAGCCTGAAAAATCAGGGGCTTCAGCCCCTGAGGGAATTTTCGATCTTCCCGGTTGGATCGGTTCACCCATTTTTGAGACAGGTTCTATTTCCCGGGAGAAGGAAATCAAGGGGCGGCGCCAAGCGAAGAAAATTGCTCTGATCGAGAGCACGAATCCGGCGGGGGAAGATTTGGCGGCAAAGTGGTTTGCGCTTCCGGTGAAGAAAACTACAAGTGCAAATCCCTCGTCGTGGAGTTTACCCTGAGCCCAGCCGAAGGGCTCCTCAGGACGACCGCAGGTTTGCGGTGGGGGGGAATAGGGAGTGGGAACAGGGAATGGTTTTACGAACTTTGGTCACGATCCGTATAGAATAGAAGCCCTTAACTAATCCAAGGGACGAGGTGCGCATGGATCCGAATCTCGAAAACAAAGTGGCGGTGGTGACGGGAGGGAGCCGGGGAATCGGCTACTCGATTGCCGAGGCGCTGGTGCGGCATGGCGCGCGTGTGGCGATCGGGTCGCGCAACGCCGCCGACCTGGCCCGCGCGGCCAATGCGCTGAACCAGCTCGCGCCGTCCCACGCCCAAGCCGTGATGACCGACGTGCGCGAGCACAGTCAGGTGGAGCGGCTCGTGGCCTGCGCCGAGGAGCTCTTCGGCGGCGTGGATATCCTGGTGAACAACGCCGGCATCGGCCTGTTCACGCCGGTGGACCAGATGTCCCCCGAAGAATGGGACAACGTGATCGGGACGAACCTGAGCGGGTGCTTCTACGGCCTACGCGCCGCGGTGCCGCGCATGAAGAAGCGCGGCGGGGGCTACATCTTCAACATCAGCAGCCTGGCCGGGAAGAATCCCTTTGCCGGAGGAGCCGCCTACAACGCGTCGAAGTTCGGCCTGAACGGCTTCAGCGAAGCGGCCATGCTCGACCTGCGCTACGACAACATCCGCGTCAGCTACATCATGCCCGGCAGCGTCGAGACGAGCTTTGGACATCCCGGGGGGCACCCCCGCCCCCAGCGCGAGCCCGGCCGCGCAGGGGGGAAGTCGAGCTGGCGCATTGACTCCGAGGACGTCGCTCAGGTGGTGCTCGATCTACTCCGCACCGACCCCAAGATCATGATCAGCCGCGTCGAGATGCGCCCCAGCCAGCCGCCGCGGAAGCAGTGACGAGCGGGAGAGTGACGAGTGGCGACCGGAAGACAGGAGTCAGAAGAACCAGCCGATGGGCAGCTCGGTTGGTTCAATTGTGCCTCAGCCCGCCTTCCGGCGGCTGCGGCGGCGGAGCGCCGCCGATATCAATAAGATTTCCGTGCACCCGAGGCAGGTCTTTTCTGGCAGTGCGGAATAGTGAACGGCTTTGCACTCGGGACAGAGCTTTCTCTTGAGGTTTGCCACAATCCGGTCTAGGTTATATCCCTCCTTGCGAGAGGAGCGGTAGGTGCGGTACAACAACTTCAGACATCTTGAATTTGGGCCGATGGTGCGTTTTGAGGTAGTCACTGAGGTCTTTGCCATATGCGAAGCTGGTCACTCTGGGCTGGAACAGTATTTGCAATTCCCCTGTGGATGAGCGCACAGGTCACCGTGCCGATGTCGCAGTACGATTATGGACGTACAGGGGCCAATCTTCAGGAATGGATGCTCAGCCCATCCAACGTAAATTCCACCCACTTCGGCAAGCTCTTTTCGAGGCCAGTGGATGACAGCATCTATGCTCTCCCGTTAATCGTTCCGAACCTTGAAATTTCCGGCCAGCGCCGCAATGTGATGTATGTGGCGACCATGGGGAATACGGTATACGCTTTTGACGCCGACGATGCGGCGCGATCGAAGCCGTTCTGGTCGAAAAACCTGGGTACTCCCGCTGACGGCAACAGTTGGACCGGACCCCTTCATCACGGCATCCTCGGGACGCCCTTTATCGATGTGCCCTCGGGTACTCTTTATGTGGTAACCCTGGTGCGGAAAGGAAACGAGACCAACCTATGGGTAAATGCCCTAGATATATACAATGGCAGCCCGAAGTATAACTCTCCCCAACTCTTGTCATTTCCCTTCCACGGACCGGAGGGGACAATCACCAATGTGGGAGGGGCGCTACAACGGGCTGGATTGCTGATGATCGAAGAAGTGCTGTATATCGCCTTCGGGAATATCGTGCCCGATCCCCAAGACCAGCATTGGTCGCAAGAAGGATTCGTGCAGGCATTGAACGCTCGTGATCTGAAGCAGCGGTTGGGAGTCTTCCAGGCGACACCCACGGGCCGGAAGGGTGGAATTTGGCAAGGAGGTCGCGGGATTGCAGCAGACGGTCTCGGTAATATCTACCTTTCCACCGCCGGCGGGCTCTACGACGGCGTCACCAATTTTGGGAGCAGCACTCTAAAGTTGGCTGGTCCCAGCCTCAAGCTTGTCGACTGGTTTACTCCGAACAACCACGAGTTTCTCTTCCTTCAGAATATCGATCTGAGCGCGGGCGGGGTTACCTTGATCCCGAATTCGGAGCACCTGTTCTCCGGCGGCAAAGAAGGAGTGATTTACCTTCTGAATCGCGAGGATATGGGTAAATTAGAAACAACGAAAGGCGGGCCGATACAGCGATTTCAGGCGGGGAATGGCTGCGGCCGGAATGATTGCGCGCAAACGCTAGGAACGGCATTCTGGAGGCGTGAACAGGACGGCGTTCTGTATGTTTGGGATCGAACGGACGTGCTCCGAGCCTACGACTTCGTCAATAACCGCTTCGTGACTACTCCGTCCGCGGTGGGCAAAGAAAAGGCGGGCATGACGGGCGGGCCTAGTGTCTCGGCGAACGGGACCGACATGGCCAGCGGCATTGTGTGGGCGGTGACGACGCAATCGACACAGAGCGGTGGCCAAGCTCCCGGAACCCTCCGCGCCTTTCGTGCCTCCGACGTGAGCCAGGAGATCTATAATACGGAAATGAACGCCAAGCGGGACGCGCTCGGCGATTTCACCAAGTTTGCGCCGCCCGTCGTAGCCAATGGAAAGGTATACGTTCCCACCCAGTCGAACGCAGTGAGCGTCTATGGCCTTCTTTGCGGCAGCGATGTGTCATCCTTGGTGAGCGTGGACACGGAAAGACACAGCACCGGGCCGAACAATACCTACACGCATTGGATCACAGTCAAGAACACTTCTTCGCACGCGATCGGCGGGCCATTCGATATTGCCGTGGATCACCTCCCGTCCGCTGCCAGACTCACTAACGGGAGGGGAGTGACCTCGTGCGCGGCGCCAGCGGGCAGCCCGTTGATTCGATCGGCCGACGCCCCGCTGTGGCTCGCTCCGAAGGCTTCTTTCACAGTGGAGCTAACGTTCCGGGCGCCGTCCAGTGGGATTACCTTCCAGGCCCGCGTTCTCAGCGGCTCCGGTGGCCGATAACGGAACCGCAAGCCGCAGTTCCACGCACTCAGGACGCCAGGTTCAACACCTTAATCCGGTATCAAAGCGAGCCGCGTGCTGACGCCAACGCATCGGAAGGATCTGGTTCAGAGCAAAAGGCTGACCGACGGGTCACGATTCGGAACGATCAGAAGGGCAGGATCGCTTTCAAGGAAGCCGCGACGCGGTTCTTGTCCTCTTCCGACAGTCGCCCGATACGCCTGATAATCAGACGATTGTCGAGTGTAAAAAGCTTCAGTCGAACAATGCAAGGCGCGGAGAGACCGCAACTCGCTAACGGCGAAATCGGAGAGTCCCCCAACCAGGCAGGCGGAGCAGAAGTAATCATGGCCATGAGACTGTGCCCGGTTCGGTTGCAACTTCTCTTGCTCAAGATCAATGCGGGCCGCCGTTTCTGGGAAGCCCGGTCTGGGAACGGGAATGGAACCGTGACCACGTCCCAGGGTTCACAGGTCACGGAACGCCTCCTCGTCTTCGGGAGAAGTCCACTCGGTCAAAGTATCCGAGAGCGCCGCATGAAAGGCGCGGTCGAAGGTTTCTACTCGCCGCAGCCCAACATCGTTGCCTGGCACTAGATATTCAATCCAATCGCCTGGGCGGGCGCGCAGGGACATCCGCACGGCTTTGGGGATCGTGACCTGTCCCTTGCGGGAGATTTTACTGACAGGCCCCTTTACCTCTCATCGGCAAAGATAGCATTACTTCTTTACTTTGTAAACCGGACTGCCATGGCCTGGCCGAACCAGGGAAGGCTCAAAACAGCGGCTTCAGCTTGCGGTAGGTGTCTGCGAGGGCTTCGGGCAGCACGCGGGTTTCGCCGATCACGCTGACGAAGTTGGAATCGGCCTGCCAGCGCGGCAGAACGTGCATGTGGATGTGGTCGGCGATGCCCGCCCCGGCGCTTTTGCCGAGATTCATGCCGAGGTTGATGCCTTCGGGCTGGTAGCCGCGCTGCAAGGCGCGCTCGGCGGTGCGCGTGAGCGACATCATCTCCATCCAGGTAGCGTCGTCGGCTTCCGAGAGCTGGCCGATGTGCGCGTAAGGAGCGATCATCAGGTGGCCGCTGGTGTAAGGGAAAAGATTGAGCAACACGAAATTGCTGACGCCGCGATAGAGAACCAAGTTTCGCTCGTCGTCGTTCTCCTGCATCTTGAGGCAGAAGACGCAGCCCTGTTGCGGCACGGCCTGAGTCACGTACCGGTAGCGCCACGGACTCCAGAGATAATCCATGCTGCCGCCGCCTATCGGCGGGACGTGGCCACCTTCGGCTCGGCCTTCGAGCCGTTGATGAGGTCCTTCAAGTCTTTGCTGGGCTTGAAATACGGGACCTTCTTGGGAGGGACTTCCACGCGCGCGCCGGTTTTGGGGTTGCGCCCGACGCGGGACTGGCGCTGCCGGGTCCGGAAGCTGCCGAAGCCGCGAATCTCAATCTTGTCGGAGGCGCGCAGCGCCCCCACGATGCTTTCGAAGATGGTCTCTACGATGAGTTCGGAATCCTTGCGAGTCATTTCGACGGCGCGGGAAACTTCGTCAATCAAATCAGCCTTGGTCATAGATCATTTCCCTTCTTCCAGGTCGTCCATCCCTCGGGGACGTTCGAATTTTTCGAAATGCAGGAAACAGAACCGCCCATCGGAGCCCGCTGGTGGCTGGCTTCCACCTTCCGAAGAACGGTTCCCCGTCGGAACGGCTTCGTTGCGAAAATCGGTTGTCGAGCGCGCCAGGCGCAAGGATGTAGTATGCCTTTCCGGAGAGGGAAGATGCAACCGATTCCCGAGCGGGCGAGGCCGCCGCGCGCAGGTCCCCGTCGTGGCACGGGAAAGCGACCCGGGCAACCAAGAACCTAATTCTTCGGGGCAGCCCGCCCTTTCATGGCCATGACTTCCTGGATGGTGGTCGTGGCGCTCGACGAAGAGTGAGCCGGGGGGATTTTCTCCGGTTCGCGCACCGTTCGGCCTGCCTCCAGGGCCTTGATGCTCAGAGCGACCTTCTTCTCGGCGGGGCTCAGCCGGATGATGCGGAAGTTGCACACCTGCCCCACCTCGAGCGGCACCGCATGCTTGTCCACGGGCTCGGAAGAAATCTCGGAGATGTGGCACAGCCCTTCGACGCCCTCGGCCACGCGCACAAAGACGCCGAAGGATGCCTTCCGCACGACTTGTCCGGCCAGAGTATCCCCGACCCGATGCCCGGAGCAAAACGTCTCCCAAACGTCGGATTCCAGCTGCTTGATGCCGAGCGAAAGCCGGCGCTGCTCCGCATCAATGCTCAAGACGACGGCGCGTACCGTGTCGCCTTTCTTGAGCACTTCCGAGGGGCGCTTCACGCGGCGGGTCCAGGAGAGGTCGGACACGTGAACCAGGCCGTCAATGCCTTCCTCCACTTCGACGAAGGCGCCAAAATCGGTGAGGTTGCGGACGCGCCCTTCGATGGTGGAACCGACCGGGTAACGCCCCGTCAGGGTTTCCCACGGATTCGGCTCGGTCTGCCGCAGTCCGAGGGAGATCCGCCGGCTCTGCGGGTTGACGTCGAGGATCACGACCTCCACGTCGTCTCCGGGCGAAACAATCTTCGAAGGATGTTTCAGGCGCTTGCTCCAGGTCATCTCCGAGACGTGCACCAGCCCCTCGACGCCGGGCGCCAGCTCGACGAAGGCGCCGTAGTCGGTCAGGTTGAGGACCTTGCCTCGGATGCGAGCGCCCGCGGCGAACTGCTCCTGCACGGTGAGCCAGGGGTCGGGGACAAGCTGCTTCATGCCGAGCGACACCCGTCCGCGCTCCCGGTCGAATTTGAGCACCTTGACCTGCACTTCCTGTCCCACCGAGAGCGCCTCGGACGGATGGCCGACGCGGCCCCAGCTCAAGTCCGTGACGTGCAACAGTCCATCCATCCCGCCGATGTCCACAAACGCGCCGTAATCGGTGAGGTTTTTCACCACTCCGGAAAGTACGGCGCCCTCGGCAAGCACCTCCAGGGTGCGCGCCTTGCGCTTCGACAGTTCTTCCTCCAGGACTGACTTCCGCGACACCACGATATTGCTGCGTTTCTTGTTGAGCTTGATGATGCGGCAGGAAATCTCCTGGCCCAGCAGTGCGTCGAGATCGCGCGC
The DNA here is from genome assembly GCA_964461735.1 of uncultured Solibacteraceae bacterium. Lineage (GTDB taxonomy): Bacteria > Acidobacteriota > Terriglobia > 2-12-FULL-54-10 > 2-12-FULL-54-10 > CAYWWM01. Next base: position 8,818 of record CAYWWM010000030.1, read on the forward strand.
CGGCTTGACGTCCACCTGGGACCCAGGCAAAAATGCGCGCACGCCGAGATCTACGGCGAGGCCCCCTTTGATCTTTTCCATGACGCGAGCCCGGATCGGCGACTGATCCTGGTACGCTTTTTCAATGTCGTCCCAAACCTTGATGCGCCGCGCCTTCTGGTGCGAGAGGACCACGTAGCCGTCGCGCTCCTCGCCGGACTCCAGCATCACCTCGACGGCGTCGCCGGGCTGCACGCGGAGGTTGCCCCAGTCGTCGCGGAACTCCTCGAGCGCGATCACTCCTTCGCACTTGTAGCCGACGTCCACGATCACCTCCGATTCGGTGACCTTGACGACGTGGCCGCTCATCCGGGTTCCCGTTGCCGGGTGCGACCGTTGGGAGTAGGAGCTCAGCAGGTTGCTGAAATCTTCTCCTTCGGAGGCTTCGGGCGCCTCCGCGGCGGCAGGTGCGGGCTCTTCAGCCCGCAACTCTTCCGGCGCGCTGGCTTCCGCTTCGGGAATTTCCGGCAGCTTGGGCTCTTCCAGTTTCGGTTCGTCTGGCAAGGACTCAACCTGCGCCAGCGAAGCATTTTGGGTTTGGGTTTCCGACATTGCCAACATCTCCGGGGCGGATGCCCTCGATCCGGCCGCTAACAAAGACCGACCCACTGACCGAGACGGTTCCTCTGGCTGTGCATGACTGACTTCTCAGTGATGACCGCCGCGGCTGACCGGGAGGGATCGGAATTCAGGAAAACCGGCTGACCTGTCTCTAAGATTCTGCGGTTGCCCCGTTTTCCTTCGGCCCTTCTCCCATCAGTGCCAGTCCATCGCTTTCGATGATGCCGACTATACCGAAATCAATTCCTGATGTCAACCAACGCAAGCATCTTATTTTGCAGGAAATGTGCGCGGAACAGAGGGCCAAAACGCGGTCCTCCGGCGGGCATTCTTTCGCTCCCGGCTATTTACGCTTTGGGCTCTGATTCAATGGGGATTCGGAGTGGGGGGGGCTGTTGAAAAGTCCCGCAGGGACGGTTGAAAGTAGCCCAGCACGGTTCGGCGCCTCGCCGGACCTAGGGCTGGGTTGCCGATGGATTAGTTTCCCCAGTCCCGCGAGGGACGGCTGAAAGATATGGTATGGAACGTCAGCCGTCCCTGGCGGGACTCGTCTCGCTTCCCGAGTCATTTTTCAACAAGCTCTTCTAGGGGATTGCAATTCCCTGGCCGGACACTTCCGGGGCCGCGGCCGTGGCCGGCGAAGACTTCCGCAGGCACTGTCGCCAAGCGCGTCCCGCCAGCACCGCCGCGACGGCAAAAATCAGCGAGTCGCGCGCCAGCGTGCGCGGGCTGATCGGCTCGCTGGTTCCGAAGCATCCGCAAGCCGCCTCGATCCCCCGTGCGTAGGTGACCGCCATGGTGACCAGGAACGCCCCCAGCAGAAGAGACGTAAACGTCGCGCTGTAAGGAAGCTTCCAGCCCGTCCAGAGCAGCAGACCGAGCGCCACTTCGAGCCACGGCAATCCGCGCGCCACCACGATGACCCCCGTCGGGGGCAGCAACTGGTAGCCGTCCACGGCCATCTCAAAGAGAAACGGGTTGCGCGCCTTGGCGTAGCCGGCGTAGATGAACAACGCCCCCAACCCCAAGCGAGCGATCCACTCGAAGATGCGCCAGCCCACGAATCACCGCCTCACGGCCGCTGTCCCTGCGCCAAGTGAGCGTCGAGGAACCTCTTCATGATGGGGAACTGGACCACTCCGGCGACTTTCTCCGTCTTGCCGCTGGCTGTGATGAAGAAGGTGGGCGTGGAGTTGACTTCCCTGCTCTCGCCCAATTCGATGTCCCGCTGGATGGCGGCGTTGATAGCCGGCGCCGCCGCGAGTTGCCGCACCTTGTCCATGTCTTCCTTGCTCAGGGCGCCCGCCACGACCGGCTCCAACTGCCCGCTGGCGGCCCACTGCGGCTGTGCCTGGAAGAGCGCGTCGGTCACCTGCGACCACTGCCGAATCCCGAGCTGCAAGGCCGCGTGGCCGTAGCGGGCGGCCTGCATGGCGTGCGGGTGGATGGTCGTCAGCGGGAACTCATGATAGACCACGCACACCTTGTTCGCGTCCCCGTACTCGGTGAGCACTTGGCGCATCGTTCCGAGATAGAACTGCCGGCAGGCGGGGCACTGGTAGTCGGAAAACACCTCGATCTTGATCGGCGAATTCGGCCGGCCGCCCACGCAGGGCGCGTCCGTCGCCGACTGCGCCCGCGCGAAGTCAGCGGGGAACCCAATCGCCAGCAGGAGCACGAGAGCTAGAATCCTTGGCATGGTGGACCTCCGTCGCATTTTCCGCTCGCTCCGAACCCAGCGTCGCGCCTCGCTTGGAAACCCTGCCGGGCACGGAAACCGTCAACTTGCCCCATTATAGACCGGCCTGCCGCTGCTGTCACTATCCCAGCGCCTCCAGGCGCTTGCCCTGGACCAAGCGGCTGACGTAGACTGGCAAGAGTAGGAAATGCCTTACCAAACACTGCGGAACGAAGGAGAGGGGTCATGAAACTGGGCGCGCGGGAACAGCGGCAGGAACAGAGGACGCAACAGCGAGCCGATTATCGAGGCCGACAGAAAGGCCAACCGAAAGGCCAACCGAAAGGATGGATTCTTTCGATGGCAGCAGTGAGCCTGCTCCTGTGGCTCGGGGCGTGCAGCTCGCAGCCCGCTCAGGAAACACAGCCCGCGGAGCAAGCGGCACCCGCCGCGGAGGGCCCGCAGCGGCATGACCTGCGCGGCAAGGTCGTCTCCGTAGACAAGGCGGCGAAAAGCGTGACCGTGGATCACGAGGAGATTCCCGGCTTCATGGGCGCCATGGCAATGCCCTACCCGGTGAAGGATGAAGCCCTGCTTGACAACCTTTCGGCGGGCGACCCAGTGACCGCAGAGGTGGTGGTGGACCCGAGCGGCATGTGGCTCGAAAATATCGTCAAGGCCCCGCCGGCGCAGTGACCGCCAGACCGTAATTTATCTGGATTATCCACCAATCTCACCGCTCGTCTTACCGGCCTTAATTGTCAAATGTCATTTGACAGTGTACAATGTCCATCAGGAGCTTCCGGCAAGCGCCTGTTCGAAGACGGCGACGCGCGAGGGCTGCCGGCAGTCCTGACGCAGAAGCTCCTCGATGTGCTGGCCGCTTTGGATACGGCGGAAGAGCCGAGCGATGTCGGACTCTTTCCGGGATGGCGCTTGCACCCGCTCAAAGGAGACCGCAAAGGTTTCTGGAGCGTGGCTATCACCGGCAACTGGCGTGTCATCTTTCGGTTCGAGAAAGGCGACGCCTGGGAAGTGGATTTGATTGACTATCACTAGGAGGACGAGGCCATGCCGATGAAACATCCTCCGCACCCCGGCGGGATCATCCGCCGCCAGGTGATTGAGCCGCTGGACCTGTCTGTGTCGCAGGCGGCGGGCATCCTGGGCGTTACCCGGCAGGCTCTTTCGCTCC